>QNYI01000040.1 GCA_003978805.1 Desulfurobacterium sp. | reverse complement strand
CTTACGGGAGGCGTTTTCTGCCAAAGGAAGCATCAGTTCCCTCTTCTGGTACTTGCTGTAAAAGAGGGTTGAAGTAAAGTAGTCAAACTTTCCCTTCTTGGCAACGGCAGCGGCCATCTCAAGCCTTAGGGAGTAGCAGATTTGACACCTGATAGGTTTTTCCTCCCTAAAGACAACTTCTCTGAACCACTTCTCCGGCTCGTAGTTTTCAAAGTAGATGACCTTTATGTTTTCCAGTTTCTCAAGCTCTTTTACGGTGGCCATACGCTTGGCAAACTCGGTACAGGGGTGTATGTTGGGGTTGTACCAGAGTCCTACGACTTCAAACCCTTTCTCCTTTAAGACTTTCAGCGGATAGCAGGCACAGGGGGCACAGCAGATATGGAGGAGAACTTTCATTCCTTTTGCCATTCCAATTCCGACCCTCTTGAAGCTGTGCTGGAAAGGAACGCTAACCTTTGTAACTTCTATTATAACTGAATCTGCCTCCCACTTTTTCCTGATTACTCCGAGGAGGAGCATCGCAAAATCTTCAAGGTAAACGAAAACCCTGTCTTGGGCAATTTTAAAGATTATGTCGTGGAGCTCCCTGTAGTCTATAAACTTCTCCGATGTAACCTTTACGCTGACTTCAACTTGAACGCCGAGACTTCTCTCTTCTTCATAAACTCCACACCTCAGGTGGAGCTTTAAACCTTCAAGGAAGACGGACTGTTTTAACATCATTCCTCCGCGAGTTTCTCAACCTCTTTTACAAGCCTATCTAAAGCTTCTTCCTGTGTAAGTTTATCAACTACTTTGCCTTTTATAAAAAGGATGAAACGGTCTCCTGCCCCTGCTATGCCCACGTCGGCAAACCTTGCCTCTCCCGGTCCGTTTACCGCACACCCCATAACTGCTACTTTTAGAGGTTTCCCGATGTGGGACAGCCTTTCTTCTACCTCTTGAGCTATCGTTTCAACGTCAACTGAACACCTTCCGCAGGTGGGACAGGATATAACTTCCACTCCTCTCTTCCTCAGTTCTAAGGCAGAGAGTATCCTGTAGGCTACCCTTACTTCCTCTTTAGGGTTTGCAGAAAGGGAGATTCTTACGGTATCTCCTATCCCTTCGTAAAGGAGTATCCCTACGCCGACGGCGGACTTAACGGCTCCCGAAAGGAGCGTTCCGGCTTCGGTTATGCCTATGTGCAAGGGGTAGTCGGTTTGTTCTGCAAAAATTTTGTTTGCAATGACTGTGCTCTTAACTTCCGAGCCCTTTAGTGAGAACTTTATGTTTGTAAATCCGCAGTCCTCAAAAAATTTGGCGTAGCTGATTGCCGTTTCTGCAAGGGCTTCCGGTGAAGGTTTCCCGTACTTTGCAAGGATGTTCTTAGGGATTGATCCGGAGTTAACTCCGATTCTTATGGAAACGTTCCTCTCCTTTGCTAAGGTTATTATCTCCTTTACCTTCCACTCCGCGCCGATATTTCCCGGGTTTATCCTGATACAGTCCGCACCGTTTTCAATTGAAAGGAGAGCGAGTTTATAGTCAAAGTGGATGTCTGCAATTAGGGGGATAGAAATTCTTTTCTTTATCTCCCTTATAGCCTCAGCCGCCTTTACCGAGGGAACTGCAACCCTGATGATTTCGCAGCCTACCCTTTCAAGCTCTTTAATCTGGGCGACCGTTGTCTCAACGTCTTCGGTGAAAGTGTTTGTCATTGATTGAACTACTATAGGGTATTCACTTCCTATGGGGACATTTCCTACGTAAACAGTTCTCGTCTTCCTCCTCTCTATCCAAGACATGCTGAAATCCTCCTCCATTCTTATATATTTTAGCCTGCGATGAAAGGTAAAATAAAGGAAAACTTTTCAAGGGCTGCTAAGGAGTACGACAGGTACGCAGTTTTTCAGCTTGAGGCGGGAAGACACCTTTTAAAAAGGTTGAACCTTATCCAGAACCCCTTTCCACTTTTAGACCTCGGTTCTGGAACCGGGAAGCTCTTTGAGGGGTGGAAGGGAGTTTTTGCGCTGGATATTTCAGCTGCCATGGTAGCAGAGTGCAAAAGGCGGGGACTGCCGGCTGTTGCGGGGGACGGAGAGCTCCTTCCCTTTAGAGAAGAGAGTTTTAACGTGGTCTTTTCAAACTTTTCCCTTCAATGGATGGAGCTCTCTGCCTGTTCGTCTGAGGTTTTCAGGGTTTTGAAGAGGGGAGGATACTTTTTAGTCTCCGTTCCCGTGGAAGGAAGCCTTGAAAGACTCCTTTCGGCGTGGAACTCAGCTCACAGGGAAATTTTCGGCGAGGATGATAAGCTCTTTACATTCCCTAAGGAAGAAAGGGTCTTTAAAGCTTTTAGCAATTTTGAGCTTATAGAGTTTGAAAGGCTCTACTTGGAAAAGACCTTCCCCTCGCCGAAGGAGGCGTTAAGGCTCTTAAATAGGCTGGGAGCGAGGAATCCTTTCAGGAAGGTGAAAGTTAACAGGAGGCTCGTGGAGCTCTTCTACCGTCTCTTTGAGGAAAACGGCACTTTTCCCCTTGGCTATAGGGTTCTTTTACTTACTCTCAGGAAAGTTTGAGGATGGATTTTCTTCCCTTTTTGGCCTACTTTTAAGCGAAAACTTTTTAAGGGATGTTGAGATGGGATTTAAGTGTGGAATAGTGGGACTTCCAAACGTGGGTAAATCAACGCTTTTTAATGCTTTAACGAGCTCTACAAAGGCAGAGGCGGCAAACTACCCTTTCTGCACGATAGACCCGAACGTTGGAGTCGTTCCCGTCCCCGATAAAAGGCTCTACAAGATTGCAGAGATAGTTAAGCCGAAGAAAGTTACGCCTACCACCATAGAGTTTGTTGATATTGCTG
>QNYI01000123.1 GCA_003978805.1 Desulfurobacterium sp. | reverse complement strand
TTTCTTGAAGAAAAAGGTTTAAAAAGAGTTTACTTTACGCCAGTAATAGATATTCCTTTGGATTTGACTGGTAGAAGAGAGGAAAGAGTAATGAGGTATTTAAAGGAAGTGGGATATCAAGTGAAGGATCCTAATAATCTTGAAAAGGAGATGAGGGAGTATCTGTTAAAGGAAGTAGAGAAGGAAGCCGAGGCCATAGTTAACGAGTATTTAGAGAAAAGTCGGGATTAAAGTTTTTTTAGGAGTCTGAAAATCTTGAGGAGCTCCCCAGCAAGGATTTCCTCTGCTCTCTTGTCCTTAAACTCTTTTAGCTCCTCGGGGAGCTCCTTAAGTCCGAGGTTTTTCTTTAGCTTTTTCCTCCTCTGGGAGAAAGCTCTCTTTAAAAAGTTCTCAAACTCCTTTAACTCTTCCTCTTCCATGTCAAACTCTTTTGGTGTTATTTCTATAACCGTTGACATAACTTTCGGAGGAGGAGTGAAGGCCTTGGGGGGGACGTTAAAGAGCTTCTTTATTTCAAAGAAGAGGGATAGGAGTGCAGGGAAGTAGCCGTACTCTTTTCCGCTTTTTGCCGTTAGCCTGTCGGCAACCTCTTTCTGAACCATGAAGATACCTTTCTTGAGGGTTTTCCTGTGTGTAAGGAGGTTTCTAAGTATTGCTGTTGAGACGTTGTAGGGAAGGTTTCCAAAGTAGACGAACTTTTTCCCCAAGGAGGAAAAGTCAAATTCTGTGGCATCAGCGTTAATGACTTTTACCCTATCCCCGAACTTCTCTTTTAAGAAACTTACCCACTCAGGGTCTATCTCAACGGCTATGAACTCCTTAGGATTCCTGCTGACTATCTCCTCAGTTAGGGCCCCCCCTCCCGCTCCTATTTCAAGAACGCTGTCCTTATGGCTAAACTTTCCAGAATCAACGATTCTCTTTACTACTTTTTTGTCCCTTAAAAAGTGCTGTCCTAAGGACTTCTTTAGCCTACTCAATTACCTCTACCTTCACCTTAATGGATTTAAACTTGGCCGTTTTTACAAGCTCGTCGGCCTCATCTCCAAAAAGGAAGTTAACTTTGCTCTTTGCTCTGTGGAATGAGACGAATAGAGTTCCCTTTTTGATGTGTTTATTAAACTCTACCGGTAAAGGGGCAGATTCTCCGAAAGGAGAGATAAGCTTTACTCTCTTGGCATTTTTAAGCCTTTCTCTGTCCTCTTCACTTGCGTAGACAACGTCTTCCCTGAAGAGTTTAAACTTGTTGAGTGTCCTGCACCTTCCCGTCTGGTTGGCGTTGTTGTAGTGAAGAAGCACCCTGCCGGTTGTCAGGTAGAAGTCGGAGAACTCTCCTTTTTCAAGGAGCTCCTTTACCATTCCGCGGAGCCTGTAAGGGTTAAATTTAAAGTGTCCTTTCCCATCTTTTGTAGCGAACTTTTCACTGTGAAGGATTCTCGTCCCTTTTCCATCCACTACAGGCCACTGAGGAGCATTTAAAAGGTTTTCCCTTAAGGTTTTGTAGTCTGCTCCTCCGAACTTCTCCGGGACCTCTTCCCTTAGGCTGTTCCAAACGTCTTCGGTTGTTTTAAAGCCGAAATCTCTACCGAGCCTTTTAGAGACTTCTGCTATGACTTCCCAGTCGTCTGGGAGCTCAGAGGTATAGAGGGGTTCAGAAAGGTGGAGTCTCCTCTCTGCGTTTATGTATACTCCGGTTTTCTCATAACAGCTCTTAACGCCAAAGACAACGTGGGCAAACTCTGTGACTTCGCAGGGGAAGAGCTCGTTAACGACTAAAAAGTCAAGTTTCCTTAGAGCCTTGTGAATTTTATTCTGGTTTGAGTGGACATGGGCGATGTCCTCACCCATTAACCAAAGGGCTCTGACCTTTCCTTCCAAAATAGCGTCTATCATTTCTGGAGTTGTTAGTCCGATCTCCTTAGGCTTTCTGTACCCGGGTAGATAGTAAGGTAACATTCCTACGTCACAGGCTCCCTGAACGTTGTTCTGCCCCCTTAAGGGCATTAAACCTGTGCCGGGCTTTCCTACGTTGCCGGTTAAGAGGGCAAGGTTTGCGATTGCCATAACGGCCTTGCTACCGTCCTCGTGCTCCGTTATCCCGAGTCCCCAGAGGAATATCGTTCTCTTCTTCCCTATGGCCTCTGCAAGTTCTGTTATAGCCTTAAAGAGGTGTTCATATCCGGGAAGTTCTTTAAAGGTTTCCGGTTTAGAGAGTTTGTCTTTTAGGAGCTCCCTTCTGTATTCTTCAAACCCTACCGTTCTCTTTTCTATAAACTCCCTGTCGTAAAGTCCTCTCTCAACGATTACTCTTGCGAGTGAGTTAAGGATGAGGAGGTTGGAGTCAAAGGGAATTAAAAGCTTATACTTGGCAAACCTAAAAAGTCCGATTTCCCTTACATCAATTACGGCAAGTTCTGCTCCCTTTTTAACCTGCTCAACTATTCTGTGGCTAACAATTGGGTGGGCTTCTGTAGTGTTTGAACCGATTACAAAAATAGTTTCAGCATTAAAAATCTCATCAAAATTTACACT
>QNYI01000149.1 GCA_003978805.1 Desulfurobacterium sp. | reverse complement strand
TGTTTGAAAGTAAAGAAGATAATCCAGAGGTTACTTCCCGTTTACGGTTACCAGATCGTCGTTACCGAAGAGTATATCCTCGTCCGCCTCTTCAACAAAGTCCTATTTAAGCCGAACTCATTTAAACTCACCCCGGAGGCCAAGAAAGCCTTAGCCGAGTTAGCAGAGATTATAAAAGGACTCCCGGGGAACTATAGGGTAAGAATAGAAGGACACACGGGGAGCGACGAGCCGGAAAAACCGATACCCGGCATTCAGGACGAGTGGGACCTCTCCATCAGAAGGGCAACAACTGTCGCAAAGTACCTTGCTTCTAAAGGGGTAGATCCTGCAAGGCTTGAGGCCGTCGGTTACGGAAGCAGTAGGCCCCTCTACACTTGGAGAAATCCCATATTACAGGCAAGGAACAGGCGGGTTGAGATATACATAGAAGTCGCTAAGCCAAAGGAAGAAGAAAAGAGAGTAGCTCCCCCAGCACAGAAGAAGAAAAGCTAAGGGGACAGTTTTTTCACGTAAACCCTAAACTGTAGGCCATTTAGGGGTTGAAGGTCTACCTCTTCGTAGGGTTTATAGATGTAGTTGAGCCTACCGCCGTGCTGGGGTGGAGCTAAAAGGATGTCCCTTCCTCTGGTTATACCTATCCTCTTTTCGCAGAGGTGACCGAAGAAGTACTCCCTCTTCTCCGGATGTTTGGCGGCCTCTGATGCGTCTATCCCGTAAGTGTAGCCGTCTGGAAACGCAAGAACCCAGCAGTGGTAACCCTTAACCTCTCCATCGCCGTTTATGGGGAAACCTATCTCAAAGAGGGCAGGAATACCGGAGGCCCTTGTAAGGGCTATAAAGAGGGAGTGAAAATCGGTGCAGTTTCCTCTCTTTGCATCACAAGCCCAGAGGGCATCTCCCCTTCCCCAACCTTTTCCAGACTTATCGTACTTCATGTTTGATACAACGTAATCGTAGATAGCCTTTAGTTTTTCAAGTGCCGTTTTCTTTCCGGCAGTAACCCTTTTTGCCATCTCCCTAAACCTTTCAACCGGAACGAGCCTGTCTGATAGGTAATACCTCAAAGGAACAGAAGAGGTGTTCTTCTCCGGCTTTAGCTCATCTCTCTCCACAACGACAGTCAACTTAACTCTAACGGGTTCCTTAAGTCCTCCCTCCTTTCGGATGTAGATAAACCTGTTCCCGTATTCCTTCTCCTCCTGTAAAAGGTAAGGGAAGGGGGATTCTACCTTTATACTCTTTATTCTCTGCCACTTATTCTCGTAAGGAACGGGTATCCACACTTCAACGAGCTTGGCCTTGGGCTGGGGTCTAAGGTCTACTTCTTCTGTAAGGAGGTAAGTCGCACCAAGAGCTTTAGAAGTTAAAAGGAATACAAGGGCTGTCAGTAGTTTCTTCATCCTACACCTCAAAAGAGAAGCTGAAATTCCGTCACGAAGAGGTCGTTATCAACTTCCTCCCCGTGTCTCTCGTTGGCAAAGATGTAGGCAGACCTGATAGCTGCCTGCCAGCCGTTGATGAGGTAGTAAAAGCCGAGGGAGGTGTAATCAACGTCATTTTCGTCATCAACGTCATCATTGGGGTCAAGCCAAGAGTAACGGCCAACAAGGTGTAACCCCTTAAATGGAGAGAGGGCGTAGTCGGCCTGAAGGTAGTAACCTTTTGCATCTCCAAGGTGGACGCTACTACCTGATTCATCTACAGCGTCCTGAGGGCTGTCGTAGAGGAAACCACCTTCAAGGGAAAGACCTAAAGGCTTAAGATCTACTTTCGTTTCTACATCAAGGAGACGTCTTTCTACAGAAACGGCGCCGTACTTCTTGTATACAAGTTTTGAAGAGGAGTCGGTTCCAAGCTCACAGCCTACCCTGATTCTCCACATTAAACTCTCGTCGTTTACTGGGACAGCATCTATAGAGAAAGTGTAGAGGTACTTCTTATCGCTGTTATAAATTTTGTTGCTTGACCAGCCTTCGCCGTTAAGCACAGATGCCGAAAGCTTAAGGGTCGGTGAAACCCTCCAAGTGGCTTCTAAACCAACGTCCCTCCAGACGGGCGCTATCCTATTAACGGCTACAGGCCTCTCCGGAAACCAGAGTTTCGTTCCCGACTTTAGGTAAGACATAGAGAGGGGAACTTTAAACTGTCCCGCTTTTAACGTAAGCGGAACGGAGTCAAAGGAGTATTTAACGTAGGCGTCCCAGAGCTCTACCATGCTACCCCTGACTGCCCTCAGGTGAACCATGTACGAAACGTTATCGTCCAACTTTCCGTTAAACTTAACCCGTGCCTTCCCTGAGTTCAACAAGACTGAAGCTCTTGCAGGATAACTCATTCACCCCGGACAGAATCCGCCGGTTCTTTTTTGTGCGACTGACTCGTCAGCATGTTGCGTAGCACCCGCAGGCGCTCTTCGACTGCGGCGATGGCCGAGTTCTCTTTGCGGACCCAGCGTGCCAGAGTCGGCTCGACACTGCTTGCGTCAAGCGCCCGGCGGGCATCCCTGCCCCACTCATAACTGTCCAGTCCT
>QNYI01000122.1 GCA_003978805.1 Desulfurobacterium sp. | reverse complement strand
CATTACGGTAATAAGAGCGATTATGAGGGGAGCACGGAACTTCATTAAAACTTCAAGGATTCTTTCCTGACCGTACTTTGGCGGTATGTACTTTTTCGTCCTTTTCAACGTTGCCTCAGGAAGGTGTAGAGTCTTTCAAGCCCCTCTTCTATGTTCCTTTCGTCTGTGCAGAAAGAGAACCTGACAAAACGTTCAGTTTTATTATAACCGAAGTCCTTGCCGGGAGTTATGGCCACTCCGGCCTTCTCTAAGACCTCAAAGGAAAATCTGAAACTATCCTCCGTAAAGGAGGAGACATCTGCAAAGATGTAGAAAGCTCCATCTGGGGAGGTAGGAACTTTAAAGCCTATCTCTTTTAGGCCGGATAGCATCAAGTCCCTTCTCTTTTTAAAGGTTTCAACGTTTGCTTCCAGTTCCCTAAGACACTCCTCCTCAAAGCAGGCAAGGGCGGCTACTTGCGAGAGTGTAGGAGCGGAGATAACGAGGTTCTGGAGGATGGCCGCTAAATCTTTCACCATCTCCTTGGGAACTATCAGCCAGCCTACCCTCCAGCCGGTCATGAGGAAGAACTTTGAGAAGCCGGAGACTACAACGGCGTTGTCCGTTACCTCTAAGATGGAGGGAGCTCTTTTTCCGTAGGTAAGTCCGTGGTATATCTCATCAGAGATTACGAAGGCCTTATCTGCGATTCTCTTTAGCTCTTCCTCTGTGTAGACGGTTCCTACGGGGTTTGAAGGTGAGTTGAGGATTACGGCTTCGGTTTTTATCTTTTCCGGAGTTACCTTAAAGCCTTCTTCACTTTCAACGTTGATGACCTCACCTTTCGCATTTAGGAACTTCAGCATGTTCTTATAGCAGGGATATCCGGGGTCTGGGTAGGAGATTCTTCCTAACTTTTCAGAAACTACCTTCAAGACGGCAAGGAGGCCGGGGGAGCTCCCGGGAGTAACTATCACCTGCTCCGGGGAAACTTTAACACCGTAAGTTTTTTCGTAGTAGTCGGCTATCCTTTCCCTTAGCTCCGGAATACCACAGGCTTCTGTGTAGCGGAGTTCCGTTTTCCTTAAGGTTTCTTCTGCCTTTCTTTTCACAGCTTCCGGAACGGGAAGGTCTGGTTCTCCGACCTCAAAGTGGATGATTCTTCTCCCCTTCCTTTCAAGTTCCTTAGCCTTTTCAAGAACTTTCATTACGTAAAACGGTTCTACTAACAACCTCTCCATAGTTTTCCTCTCGCTTCCTTCCCACCTTTGTCAGTTTTACTTTAACGATTTCTCCGGGCTCTAAGGTCTCTTTCAGTATAACTCTTATGTAGTTGCCGGTTAAGGCTACAGAGCTTCCTTCCGGTATTTGAGAAAGGGTAAGGGCTTCAAGCTCCTTCCCAATGAAGCGTTCCCTGTAAGCTATGCTCTTCTTCGTTCCGATTTCCCTTAAGATTGTAGCCCTCTCTTTCTTTACCTCCGGCGGGACGTCGTCTTTCATCTTTGCCGCAACCGTTCCCTCCCTTTTAGAGTAAGGAAAGACGTGGAGGTATCCAAAGGGGAGCTCCTCTATTAACCTCTTAGTTTCCTCAAACTCCTCTTCCCTCTCTCCCGGAAATCCGACCATAACGTCCGTTCCTATGCAGATTTCTGGGTTTAGGGAGAGAATCTTTTCAACTACCCTCCTGTAGTCCTTTGCCGTGTAACGTCTCCTCATAAGCGTAAGGACTCTGTCACTTCCGCTCTGAAGCGGTATGTGGAGGTGGGGAGCAACCTTCTCTGAGCCTGTCACAACCTCAATCAGCTCCTCCGAAAACTCTATCGGCTCAATAGAGCTGAGCCTTAGCCTGTAGAGACCGGGAACTTTAACGATTTCCTTTACAAGCCTTGCAAGGTTCCAGTTCCCTTCTAAGTCAACACCGTAAGCTCCGAGGTGTGTTCCGGTTAGGACTATCTCCTTGTAACCTGCATCAACGAGCTCTTTAACCTGTTCTAAAACTTTTTGGGGATCTTCACTCACCATCCTTCCCCGGGCCCTTGGGATGATGCAGTAAGAACAGAAGAGCTCACACCCCTGCTGAACTTTTAAGAAGGCCCTCGTTCTCCCTTCATAGTGCCTTATCGTGAGTGGGTAAAACTTTGATTCCCTCCAGACCCCTTTAACGAAGACCCGGGGGAGTTTCCCTTTAAGCCTTCTTTCTACCAGCTCTGCCATGTTAAACTTTTCAACGTTACCGGTTATAAGGTTAACTTCCTTTACGCTTTCAACCTCTTCCGGGTAGACCTCAGAGTAGCACCCCGTTGAAACAACAAGGGCATTGGGGTTCCTCTGTTTTGCCTTCCTTAGAATCTTCCTTGACTTTGCGTCTGCAGTCTTTGTTACGGTACACGTGTTAACTACGTAAACGTCTGCTTCCTCGTCAAAACCGACGACTTCCCAGCCTGCCCGTTTAAAGAGCTCTTCCATGTAGGCGGTTTCGTGAAAGTTCATCTTACATCCGAGGGTATAGAAAGCAACTCTTTTCAAGGGAGCTCTCCTTTTCCATGTCTGTTCTGCTATAATTTAAA
>QNYI01000077.1 GCA_003978805.1 Desulfurobacterium sp. | reverse complement strand
ACGAGGAGGATGAGTACCCTTTCCTATCCTACGAGAAGGAACTCATAAAGAGCTTCTACGAGGCGGGGAAGAAAATCCTCGGAGTGTGCTTAGGAGCTCAGCTGATAGCGAGTGCTTTCGGTGCAAAGGTTTATAAAGGGAAGTGGGGGAAGGAAATCGGCTGGGACTTTATATACCCTCAGGATCACCTTGAAACCATCTACACGAGCGAAATAGAGGTCTTCCACTGGCACGGAGATACCTTTGACCTACCGGAAAAGGCTGTAAGGCTGGCCTCGTCGGTAAAGTACAAAAACCAAGCCTTCAGGATAGGAAACCGGGTTGTAGGACTCCAGTTCCACTTAGAAGTGACCCAAGAAGAGATAGAAAAGTGGATAGATGCATACAAAGAGGAGCTAATTCAGGAAGGAATAGACCCAGATAAGGTAAGAGGAACAGAAGAAAAGTGGAAAAGATTGTCACTCTACTGCGACGTTTTCGTTAATTACTTCCTAAAACTTTAAAGAAGCACAAAAATTCATTCTTTAATCGGAACTTACAATACTTGACATTATGCTTGATTCTAATAAGATAATTATCCCGAGCAAACTTCAAGCAGAGAGGTATCAAATGGCGAGAAGGTTCCTTATTGCTACCGCACTCATTTTAGCCATATCCTCCTGTAACTCTGAAGAGACCTCCGTTGAACCCCTCAAGGTGAAAACGGTAACGGGAATCCAAACGGCAACCGTTCAAGCAACCACCGTAGAGGAGAGGGAAACGTTCTCCGGGAACGTAATTCCCGACAGGGAGATATTCATTTCCCCCAAAGTTGTGGGTTACCTTGTGGAGGTAAAGGCCACGGCAGGGAAGAGGGTCAAGAAGGGAGAAATTCTCGCCGTTATTGACAGCAGTGACATAAGGCCGGACGTTGAAAAGGCAAAGGCCGGAATTAAGGAGATAGAGGCTGCCCTTAAAGAGATTCACGAGGCAATGGAGGAGTTAAAGGCCCACAAGAAAGCAGCAGAAGCAAACCTTACCTTAGCAGAGAGAACCTACAGAAGGTTTGAGGAGCTCTTAAAGGCCGACGCCGTTTCAAAGCAGAGGTTTGACGAGGTCAAGACCCGCTACGAAGCGGCAAAGGCCAACCTTGAGGCCATAGAGGCCAAAGAAGCACAGCTTAAGGAAAGAGAAAAAGCCCTTCTTGCAAAGAAAGAGCAGATAGAGGCCGACCTTAGAAAAGCTTCTGCTTTCCTCTCCTACACATACTTAAAGTCACCGGTTGACGGTATCGTCCTGCAGAAGCTAATTGACAACGGGAACTTAGTATCCCCCCAAACTCCCGTCTTTAAAGTAGGGACGTATCCCCTTAAAGTCAGGGCTTTTATAGATAACACCTACGCCGGCAGAATTCACGTAGGAGACAAGGTTACAGTAAAGATAAAAGGAAAGACCTATACGGGAACGGTTTCAGAAGTTGACAAAAGCGCTGACCCGGTTTCCCACAAGTTCGGTATTAAAGTTACCCTTGAAGGAGCTCCCGACGTAATACCGGGAACCTACGCAACTGTAGAAATACCCGTTCACACACGGGAGGAGATAACAATCCCCGCCTCTGCAGTCTACAGGGTCGGAGCTCTTGAGTACGTCTTCGTGATAGAAAACGGCACTGCCCACCTAAGGCTCATAAAAACTGGAGAGAGGAAAGGGGACGAAGTCATAGTCCTCTCAGGACTCCATAAGGGAGAGGTAATTGCAACTTCCGGTGTAAATAAACTCTGCGACGGAGCAAAGGTAGAGGGGTAAAAAATGAAAAACCTTCAGCTCGGAATAGCGGGAAACATAGCGAAGAAATTTATCACTTCTAAGCTTACGCCTCTATTCTTACTGGCCTCAATACTCATAGGACTTGCTGCTATAGTCCTAACTCCCAAGGAAGAAGAGCCCCAGATTGTAGTTCCAATGGTTGACATCTTCATCCCCTACCCCGGTGCATCTGCAAAGGAAGTTGAAAGGAAGGTTACTACCGAGTTTGAAAAGCTCATCTGGGAAATAAAAGGAATGGACTACGTCTACTCCGTGTCCAAGCCGGGAATGGCGCTGATAATTGCAAGGTTTAAAGTTGGCGAGGACATGGAGGACTCCCTCGTTAAGCTCTACAACAAGCTCATGTCAAACATGGACAAGCTCCCGCCGGGAGCTCTCCAGCCCCTCGTTAAACCTATGGACATAAACGACGTCCCTATCGTTACCTTAACCCTCTGGAGCGAGAAGAAAACCCCCTACGAGCTGAGGCAGATAGCAAAAGAACTTTGCCTCCAGCTTAAACAGGTGGAAGACGTCTCAAAAACATGGATAATTGGTGGAGATACAAGAAGATACAAGGTTTTGATAGATAGAGATAAGCTAAAAAACTACCATCTCTCTCTCCTTCAGGTGGTTCAGGCAATAAGGTCTGCAAATCTAAAGCTTCCAGCAGGAAATATTGTTGAAAACAACACAGAGTTTCCTGTAGAAGCAGGAGAGTTCATAAAAACCATAGACGACCTGAAAAACGTAGTTGTAGCAG
>QNYI01000138.1 GCA_003978805.1 Desulfurobacterium sp. | reverse complement strand
GCCCTTCTCGGTATCGTTTTCGGCGTTTCCTCTGTTGTTCTTATTGTCTCTGCAATTGAAGGAAGTAACCTACAGGCAAACAGGGTTATAAAAAAGCTCGGCCCCGACTCGGTCTTAATCGTTTCGGGGAGTATCGGGAAGGGTCCCCGGGGTTCTGTGAAGAACTTGGAACTCTCAGACGTTAAGGAGATAGGAAGGCTTGAGGGTATCTTTGCCCTTACCTACGGGATATTTAAGGTTACTACCGTTTCTGGAGGAAGGCTGTCAAAGATTTCCTCCGTTTTCGGAGTGGGAAGGAACTGGTTAATCTCTTGGGACTACAGAATTGAGCTCGGAAGGGGGTTCACGGAGGAAGACTTTAAGGAGATGAAAAAGGTTGCCGTTGTCGGCCACGACGTAAGTGACTTCCTCTTTCCGGGAGAGAACCCCGTAGGGAAAACGCTCCTGATAGGTAGAACCCCTTTTAGGATTATCGGCGTTTACCACAGAAAAGGTAAAACTCCCAACGGTCACAACCTTGATAACAGGGTCTTTATTCCTTACGAGGTCTTTGACAGAGTTGTGGATAAAACCTACGGTAAAGTTTCCGAAATAAGGTTTAGGGTTCTGTCTATGAGCGATTACTCCCGCCTTGTAAAGGAGGTAAAGGCTATTCTCCTTAAACGCCACAAGCCCGACGATTTCACGCTGATAACACCCCTTGTTGTTAGGAAGTTCCTCTCTATGCTCTCTGCGACTTTTGCCCTCTTTTTAGGGGTAGCATCAACAACTGCCCTTATAGTCGGCGGTTTTGTCCTATCCTCCATCTTTTACATCAACGTTTATACCCGCAGGTGGGAAATCGGCCTGCGGAGAGCTCTGGGAGCTACCAAGAGAGCCGTTCTTGTGAGGATATTGCTTGAAAGTCTCGTTATTGCCCTCTCTGCCGTTATCCCGGGGAGCTTGCTGGGGTTTACTGCAGTCAAATTTCTTCTTCCTCTCCTTAACGTTCCCGTCGTCTACCCTGTTAAGGCGCTCATCGTTTCTGCCGTCTTTTCTGTAGCCGTTTGCCTCTTTGCAGCATACTTTCCCGCCAAAAAGGCGTCCCTCTTTGAACCTGTTAGTGCCTTAAGGAGAAGGGTCTGATGCTCTTAGTGAGAGCTCTCCTTTCCTACGTAAAGGAGAACAAGAAGAGGATACTCCTCTCTGTAGTCGGCGTCGCCATAGGGGTCTTTTCCCTTACCTTGATGATGGGTATCACAGGAGCTATGAAGCGGGAGGTCTTGAGGGCCTTAGGTAACCTTGGAGCTCTCGTGTTAGTCGTCGTTCCCGGGGACATCAAAAATCTTGGAGGAAGGACGTTACAGGTTTCCTTCTATCCTACTTTAACCGTCTCTGATGCAGAGGCGATAAGGGACAAGTGCCCATCCGTTTCTTTGGTCTCTCCCTACAAGAAGGTGAATCCCAGCGTCCACTACGGCGGGAAATATATAAGTGCTTCCGTTTTCGGTTTGACGCCGGAGTACGAGAAGATAGCCGGCTACAAGGTTCTTTGTGGAAGGTTTCTAAACAAAGACGACGTTGAAGGTATAAAACAGGTTGCCGTTATCGGCTATGAGGTGGCGAAGGAACTCTACGGGGAGGCCTGCCCTGTCGGGAAAACGGTATACCTCTTCTACGCTCCCTATAAAATCGTGGGGGTAATGGAGAGGAGAGGAACGGACATAAGCGGTGAAAACCTTGATACGAGGGTCTACATCCCGCTAACCTCTGCCTTAAGGAGGATTTCAAACGTTGACTACTTAGACGGTATCTACCTTCTGCCGTTACCCTCTAAGGTAGAGGAGGCAGAGAAGGAAGTAGAGTCCCTCCTCCTTCAAAGGCACGGAACGAAGGACTTTACAGTCAGCAGATATGAGGACATAGTCAACACCCGTAAGCAAGCTATGGAAATCTTTTCAAGGCTCTCTATTATCGTTTCTGTCATAGCCTTTGGTGTCGGAGCTCTCGGCATTTTAGCCGTTATGACCCTTTCTGTCTACGAGCGCCTCGTTGAGATAGGGGTCAGAAGGGCCTTCGGAGCTACGAGGTGGGACATTTTTAAACAGTTCCTCTTTGAATCGGCTTTCCTTTCTGTAAGCGGAGCTCTCTTTGGAGTTCTTTTTGCCGTTCTCTTCGTCTTCCTGATATCCCGTTTTGCCGGCTGGCCTTTCTACTTACCGGTGAAGGGAGCTCTCATATCTTTCTCCCTTTCTGTTCTCATAGGCCTTCTCTCCGGGGTCTATCCTGCCCTTAGAGCCACTTCCTTTGAACCGAAAGAGGTTTTAAAGGACATTTGAAGAGGGAGGTGGGAGCTCTTTTAAAAGCCTGCAACTTCTTCTCACCTTCTCAGATTCCCCCTGCGAAAAATTACCCTTCCGTTTTTTTAGGGCGTTTGTAGTGAGGGGGGATTTCATCCCCCCTGTGAGAAAAAAGTTTTCCTTCCACTTTTTAGGGCGTTTCAACGAAGATTGAGCCAGAGCTCGCCATTGAGCTCCGCAGGTCGCAATCCCTTCCACTTTTTAGGGCGTTTCAACCTGGTGTGGAGACAAGGAACTTAAAGAAAAACTTGGATTGTCGCAATC
>QNYI01000166.1 GCA_003978805.1 Desulfurobacterium sp. | reverse complement strand
TTTCCAATTTGTCCTTTCGGGAGACCGTGATGAAGGTAAAGAGGGAAGAGGCAAAAGGAATAATAGTTAATGCTTGTCGTGAGAAACCTTTTGAGGTTGTTACTCTTGAAAGAGCTTATGGAAGAGTTCTTGCGGAGGACATTTACTCTCCGGTGGATATTCCTGATGAGGACAAGTCTGCAATTGACGGTTATGCCTTTAACACGGCTTCGTTGGGGAAACTCCCGGCAAGACTAAAAATTGTCGGCGAGACGGCTGCCGGAGATACCGAAAAGAAAAGTGTTGGCCTTGGAGAGGCCGTATTCGTTATGACCGGAGGCGTTATTCCTGAAGGGGCAAATGCTGCCGTTAGAGTTGAAGACGTTTCCGTGGATGGAGATTACGTAGTTATTGACTTTCCGGTTGAACCCGGAACCCTTGTAAACTTTAAGGGGAGTGAGATAAAAAAGGGTGAAAAGGTTCTTGAAAAAGGAGAGCTCCTTGATTACCGTAGAGTTGGCCTCCTTGCAAATGTCGGTATTTACCGTATAAAGGTCTACCAGAGGCCGAGGGTTGCCGTAATCGCTACCGGCAATGAGGTTCTTGAACCTTACGAGCCTTACAGGCCGGGAACTGTGAGGAACTCTAACTACTACATACTGCGGGGTCTCCTTGAAAAAGAGGGAGCGGAAGTTACCTACTTGGGAGTTGTCGGGGATAGCGTTACGGAGATGGAGGAACTCTTTGAGAGAGCTCTGAGTACCTCCGATATCGTCGTTACAACCGGTGGGGTCTCTAAGGGGAAGTACGATTTAGTTAGAGAAGTTGTAGAATCCCTCGGTTTTGACGTTAAGTTCTCTCAGACTAACATCCGTCCGGGAAGACCCCTTGTCTTTGCGGTTAAAGGAGAGAAACTCTTCTTTGGGTTACCCGGTTATCCGGCGGCTATGCTTGTCAATGCTTTGGAGTTCCTCATTCCGGCCGTTAGGAAACTTTCAGGCAGGAAGACCGTAGAAAACAGCTACCTTGTTGCTGTTGCCGCTGAACCCTTAAAGTCAAGGGAAGGAAGGGTAGACTTTATTCGGGTAGACCTCTTCGTGGAGGGAGGAACCCTTAAGGTAAAGAGTGCAGGTAGTCAGCAGACTTCAAACCTGAGGACGATGGTAACGTGTGGAGCTCTGGCCGTTGTGGGGGAAGTTAGAGGAACAGTCCTGCCCGGGGAGACGGTGGATGTACTGGTTCTTGAGGTGTGAAGTTGTTAAAATAACGGGGAGGATTCTCTTAAGATTTTAAGATAAGGAATTTTCTATTTTCTAAAAACTTGACAAGCGAATTTTTGATATTGTAATATCCATAATGCAGCTCCAGTGAGAGAGGGACAAGCGTGGGGATAAGAAACTGGTTACTCGCTTTAGGAGTAGGACTGGGAGTGTGGGGAGCTCCGCTCCAAGTTTTTGCTGCTGTAGATGTCCCGGGGTACGAAGGAGAAGTAGAAACCCAGATAGAGTTTAGAGAGGACGTTCAGAGTAACGACTCCATCCCCTTTGATACATACCTGAAAATTGACATCCGAGACCTAAAAGGAGATACAGACCTCTACTTTTACGGGAAGCTCTGGAAGGACTTTGGATACGGTGGCAACTGGGAGGCAGACCTTTACCAGCTGTACGTTGATGTTCCTTTTACTAAAACTGCAAGGTTAACCGTAGGAAGACAGTTTATATCGGAAGGGTTTGAAACCTTCGTATCCGATGCCTTAAAGTTTGAGCAGAAATTGGAGAGTGGCTTTAGATATACCTTCTACATAGGTAAACCGAGGTTCTTTGAGCCTAACACCCCTGACGGTGATGACTTCTTGGCCGGGTTTAAGTTTGACTACAAGGGGTTCTTCTTCGGATTTCAACACTTGAGAAATGACGGCAGGTTGGTAAAGAGCTCTCTCTCCTTTGGAAACTTCAGCTACGTAGGGAGGCTATTTTCGTACTATACAAGGCTGGAAGTTGACACGGCTCACGGAGAGCTGGTAGAGGCAAACCTCGGGCTTAACTATTTCCCTAACCGTAAACTTCGCCTTACGGCCAACGTAGAGTACGTTGACCCGACTTACACTTACGGAGATGGGCTCTACAGGGCAGAGCCGATTTTCTACCTCTTCTCTCCCCAAGGTAGGGAACTTCGCTTTACCCAGAGTGTCCACTACGACGTTGCAGAAGGATGGGAGCTCTTTGAGTCCTACACGGCAGTTGACGTTCAAAGGGAGGGAAGGGACAACGGCCACCTCTTAAGGTTGGGGGTTATCAGGGATAGGTGGTTTGAGGAAGGGTTAAGGTGGTATGGAGCTCTCCTCTATCAGAATAGCTGGCTGGGAATTTTAAGGGGACTTGAGCTCGGCTTTACAAAGTGGCTGTGTGAAAGGTTTACCCTTAGGGGAACTGCAGATATAGCCCGTTACGATAAGCTCATCTACGGTAAACAGTGGGCAAATGCCTTCTACCTTAGGGGAACTTATCAGGTCGGCGACTTTTCCAACCTTGAGCTCGGGATTGACTGGAGGAAGAACGAGGACTTTGAGAGGGATACCCGCTTAATCTTGAGGTACAACTACCTATTCTGGGGTGGAGATAAGAAATGAGGAAAGTATTCGGCCTTCTCGTCGGTCTC
>QNYI01000021.1 GCA_003978805.1 Desulfurobacterium sp. | reverse complement strand
CGGAATTCCGAACCTGTGGCTTAAGACAACTGTTAAGAGGTTGTCGTTTAAGACCTTTGCCCTGTACTCAATCTTGTCCGTTGCAGAATCAAAGAGAGCTCCTTTAAAAAAGAGCTTTAAACTCCTAAGAAATTCTTTCACTCTCTTTCCTCCACTCTTTAAACTCTGGAGAGTTCTTCCACCTCCTATGAAACCAGAACCACTGTTCTGGATGTTCTTTCACCGCCCTTTCAATAGCCCTTGTATACTCCTGTGTTAACTCCTCTACGCTTTTACCTTCCGGGTAGATGGGTTCGTATGTTCTTATTACGTACTTTCCATCCTCTATAAAGCAGAAGGCCGGAATGGCCGGTTTACCCGTTTTTATGCTTAAGATAGCAGCTCCCTTGTTGGTGTAGGCTTTCCTTCCGAGGAACGTCGTAAGGACGCCTTCTTTAACCTTTGGTCTCTGGTCAAGAAGGATTCCGACGTAGCGTCCCTTTTTAAGCTCTTTTACTATTTCAATAACTTTTCCTGTGGGAATGACCTTTATTCCCCAGCTTTCTCGGATGGAGTTTATTAGTCTATCTACCCGTTTGTTCTTCATCGGTTTGGCGACGACAGAGAGCTTCCCTCCGCTGAGGCGGGAAAAGAGAGCTCCCATCAGCTCCCAGTTCCCTATGTGGGCTGTCAGGAGGATGCCTCCCTCTCTTGGGACTTGTGAGGGGTCAACGGGTTTAAATAGGCTCTTTAAGTAGCTGAAGGAGTAAGAGGGTAAACGGAAAAAGTCTATAGAGCACCTTATAAAGTTCTTAAGGCTCTCCTTTCCGATTTCTATCGGGAAACCGGTAAATAGGAGGTTTTCCTCTGTTACGTTCTTTACTCTCGGATACCTGTAAATGACTTCTGCTAACTTATCGCCTACCTTGAAGGCCGTTTCCCGTGAAAGCCTGTTTACCGTAGAGAGGCTGACCCTTAAAAGTAGATACTCCAGCAGGCGTGAGATCTCCTTCAACATCCTCCTCTTTTGCCTTTTCTGTTCCCTGTAAGTTTGAAAGTATAAACTCTTTGAGGCCGTAAGCCTCAAACCTGAGGACAGGAGCTTTGGCCTCAATGCCTTTACCTTTTAGCTTTATCAGGTCTTTCTCTGTCGTTACGGGGTTTTTGAGCTTACGGAGCTTTTTAATCTCCTCCTCTGTATACTCGTGATGGTCGTTAAAGATGAAAAGGTTTCTGATTGTGTATCCCATCTTTAAGAGCATCTCTACAAACTGTCCCGGGTTCCCTATTCCGCAGAAGACGTCTATCTCTCCCCGAGGGGGCTCTACCTTGTCAAAGTTCTGGTTGACCCAGAACTTAAAGCTTTGTTCTGCGTGGAATATGGGCTTTTTGAAGGTTCTCAGGTATAGTTCAAGGCTTTCAAGTTTCCTCGGCTCTACAAGGTTACTCCTTGTTATGACGAAGCAGTCTGCCCTCTCAAGGCCTTTTAACGGCTCTCTTAAAAGTCCGAGGGGTAAACAGTAACCGTCTCCAAAGGGGTTAAACGGGTCTACGGCTACGATGTTTACCTTTGGAGTAACTTTTCTGTACTGGAAGCCGTCGTCCAAGATTACAACGTTTGCGCCGTTCTTGAAGGCAAAGTTTATCCCTCTAATCTTTTCCTTACTTACGACGGTCCTGTATTTTTTTAGAGCGTAAAGTGATGCTTCATCTCCGAACCGCTTAGGGTCTGGTTCGGCAAAGGTTGGCCCTTTTTCCTTCCCCCTGTACCCTCTGCTGACTATTGCAGGGGAGAAACCGACTTCTTCAAGGAGCAGGTAGATGGACTCTGTGAGTGGCGTTTTCCCCGCTCCTCCGGCAACTATGTTGCCCACCGAGATTACCGGAAATCCGAATCTAAAGGGTTTAATGAGACCGCTGTCGTATAGGAAGTTGCGAAAGGCCATAACTCCGCAGTAAAGCTTTGAGAGTCCCCACAGGAAGGGGAAGAGGAGCTTCCACTTACCTTCTTTTCCTAAGATTTTTCTCCTGAGCTTGTCGGCGTTCAACCCCTCTCTCCTATGGCTTTAAGGATTCTTTCAGTTACTCCTTTCTGCTTGAGGTAGGAGCTGTAGGTGTCCTCACAGAATTTATTATAAATTGTTCCTTTTGAAAGGAGTTCCGATAGGAAAGCGGGGAGTTCTTCTCCTCTTACTGTTGGAATTTTAAGGAGCTCTGCTACTTCTTGAAAGTCGCTACAGAAATTTCCCATAACGACCGGCTTTTTCCAGAGGACTGCTTCAACGGGGTTGTGGCCGCCGATACCGGAAACGAAACTGCCTCCTACAATACACACGTCGGCAAAGCGGTAGAGGGAGGAGAGCTCCCCTACAGTATCAACGATGTAGAACTCTGTATCTTTGCTTACACTTACCGTTTCACTCCTTAAGGCAGTTTTTCCGGGGGGACGGATATCCTTTACCCTTCCTACGTGTCTTGGGGCGATGACGGTTAAAAGGTCGGGGAAGCGTTCCTTTAGTTTTTTGTGGACTTTAAAAGCCAGCTCCTCCTCTCCGGCGTGGGTGCTTCCCCAGACTAAGACCTTTCTCTTCCCTTCTATGGAGAGTTCTGCTGTAGTTTCCGGTTTGGGGACGTCAAGCTTGAGGTCTCCTACCGTGATGACCTCCTTAAAAC
>QNYI01000115.1 GCA_003978805.1 Desulfurobacterium sp. | reverse complement strand
GTCCGTAGAGTCTGTTAGAAGGCTCGTAGAAAAACTACCCCTTTAGGAGAGTAGAATGAGGGAGATTCACGTTGACCGGGTAAGGGAGGCCGTTAAAGAGCTCTGTATGGAGGCAAACTACTTCCTTCCGGAAGATGTCCTTAACGCCTTTAAAGAGGGTAAAGAGAAGGAGGTATCTTCTGTAGGAAAGAACGTCCTTGACATACTGCAGGAAAACGCAAGGATAGCAGCAGAGGAGAGAATCCCTTACTGTCAGGATACAGGCTTTGCCGTTGTCTTTGTTGAAGTAGGGCAGGATGTAAGGTTCGTAGGCGGAAGCCTTGAAGAAGCGATAAATAGAGGTGTCGCTGAAGGGTATACGGAAGGTTACCTTAGGAAGTCTATAGTTTCCGATCCCTTGTTTGACAGAAAGAATACGGGGAACAACACGCCGGCGGTTATCCACTACACAATAGTTCCGGGAGATAAGGTAAAGATTACTGTGGCCGCCAAAGGGGGCGGTAGCGAGAATATGAGTCGCCTCGCGATGTTAAAGCCTGCCGACGGCATTGAGGGAGTAAAGAGGTTTGTCATTGAAACCGTTAGTAACGCAGGTCCAAACCCCTGTCCCCCTGTAACCGTAGGTGTTGGAATAGGTGGAACTTTTGAGAAAGTAGCATACCTTGCTAAAAAAGCCCTCCTTAGACCGATAGGTCATAGAAACCCAGACCCAAGGTATGCAAAGCTTGAAGAAGAATTGTTGGAGGAGATAAACAAGCTCGGTATAGGCCCTTCCGGCTTTGGCGGGAAAGTTACAGCCCTTGACGTTAAGATTGAGTGGTATCCCTGCCACATTGCTTCCCTCCCTGTGGCCGTTAATATCCAGTGTCACGCATCCCGCCACAAGGAGGTTGAACTGTAGCTTTAGAGCCCCTTGAAAAGCACATAGTTTACGTTCTTTTCCTATCCTTCTTTGCGCTGGCTCTAAGAGAGCCGGCTTCTCCGCTTTTCCCTTTCCTTTTAGTATCTGTCCTTATCCTTTTTCTCCATTATGCAACGAGATTCCGAGCAAAAGAGTTAGTTCCCGGTGTACTATTGGCCTTGTTCTTTCTTGCCTTTTTCTCCCTCTTTAAACCCTCTACTTCTTCAGATAGGGTTGTCTGGATAAGCGAGAAGAGGGAGGGAGTGAAAGTTGCAATCCTTGAAAGTGGAAAGAGAGTGAAATTAAGTGATGATGCCGAAATTGGTGATATCGTTGACGGTAGTGGCCACATTCTTAAAAAGGGAAATAGCCTCCTTAACGTTTTCCAGAGATTAAGGTATTCACTTTACAGAAAAGTAGAAGAACACGTTGACTACCCGATTTCTTCAGTTGTTGGAGCTGTAACTCTCGGTGTAAGGTATGAGATCCCCTATGCTGTTAAAGGTTACTTCCTGCTCTCTGGACTTTACCCTTTCTTGGCAATTTCCGGCCTTCACGTCGGGATAGTTATGGGAGCTCTCGCAGGGATATTCAAACTCTTGCGCTTTAGGAAACCCCTAACTAAAGCCTCTCTTTTTCTCCTTCCGCTGATGCCTTTAACGGGTCTTCCCCCTTCTGCCGTGAGGGCTTACCTTTTTATGCTCTTTATATCCTTAGGAATTGAAAATTACAGGAGAGTCTCTCCTTTATACTTACTTAGCGTTGTTTTCCTTATAACTGTCATAACTGGTGAGGTGTCTCTTTCTGCCGTTTTATCTTTTTCTGCCGTTGCCGGCATTCTTCTTTTTGCCTCTTCTGGCGGTAGTAAAATCTTGAAAGTTATAAAGGTGTCTATCGCGCCGTTTTTATTCACACTTCCCGTTATTCTCTCTACCTTTGGAACGGTGAACCTTCTCTCTCCGTTAAGCTCTGCCGTTGTGACTTTCCTATTTTCTCCCTTTTTGGTTCTCTCTTTTCTTGCCGAAGTTACGCTCTTTAAAGTTCCCTTCATAAACGAGCTTTTAGAGCTTACCGGATTTTACCTACTGAGAACTTCCCAGATTCTCTTTGACTTAAGTAAAGGTTTTATCCTCTACCTGCACGTTCCCTTATGGCTTGCCGGTACCTGTATGGTCTCAATGCTTGCTTTATTCCTTGCAGGTAGGAGGAACTTTCTACTTTTTCCTCCGCTCTTTCTCTTAGTCTACGCTTTTTTTACCTTCCACATTACGGAAGGCAAGAAGCTGGAAATTGAAGGCTGGAGGCTTAACTCTTTCCGGTTTATTTCCGGGGAAGGGAGAGTTTTCAAGAACTGTGAGATTGTCTCAGATTACGTTCTTCCGGTTACGAGGAAGTTCCTCAGTGGGAATGAACTCGTAGATAAAAGGACTATAATTCACTCACCAAAACAAAGGGAGAGGTAGAAGGAATGCTTGAGCACCTTGGAGACTTCAAGAGAACCCATTACTGCGGGGAGATTTCCACTTCCGATGTCGGTAAAAAGGTGAGGGTCGCCGGCTGGGTTGATACCACGAGGGACCACGGAGGAGTAGTCTTTACGGATTTACGGGATAGGACGGGTAAGGTGCAAGTGGTCTTCACGCCTGAGATAAGTGAGGAACTTGTTGAAAGGGCGAAGAAACTTAAGCACGAGTTTGTCATAGCCGTTGAAGGAACTGTAAGGCGGAGACCTCCCGGAACTGAGAACCCTAA
>QNYI01000164.1 GCA_003978805.1 Desulfurobacterium sp. | reverse complement strand
GTCTGTTTTTTGTTGACAATAAAGGAGAAGAGTGGATAGAAGAAATGCGTTCTCTGATTAATGAAAAACAAAAACCTGTAGCCTATTTTTGGTGGCACCAAAGACCAGTTGGTACTGAAACGACACTTACCTGCCTTCGTAAAGAATTAGACGATATTGGTTTCTTCCCTATATTCGCCAGAACTCATAACCGCTGTTACCTTTTTACTGTCATAGACTTCATCGTAGATCCAGTAGAAAATTTAGATGAGTTACAACAAAGATGGAAAAGTTATTACCTTGGCGAATGGGCTTCAAAGAAAGAGATAAAGAAAAAAGTAAAAGAATGGGAAGAAGAAGGAAAAGTTCCAAAAATTCTTTTTCTCGTTTCCTCTGTAACTGAAATAGATTGCTCAAAGGAAATTTTTGAATACTGTGGAATTCGTGCACACATTTTCCCCATAAGACTCTAAATCTCATCCCACCCCTCTACGGCAGAGGCTTGGTTGTAAGAGGTTACGGTGGCCTCAAAGAAGTTGGCTTTTACGTTACCTTCTCCGCCGGTGTCGGCGATTCTTTCAAGGTGTTCGTAAGGGTTGGGTCTATCGGGGAATATTGGCTCAAGGCCTAAAGCTTTAAGTCTCTTGTTTGCAATGTAGTAAGTATAGTCTTCAATTGACTGCTCGTTCATTCCGAGTATCTTGTTGCCTATTACCTTCTTGCTGAACCTCTGCTCCTGCTCAACTGCTATCTTGAACATCTCGTAAATCTTGTCCTTAGTTAGGTATTTCTTGAACCCTTCATCGGTTAAATCTTTCATGAAGTGCTCAAAGAGGATAACGTGGGTAAGCTCGTCCCTGTTTATGTACCTGATAATGTCTGCCGTTCCCTGCATTAGGTTACGGGAGGCAAGGTTGTAGAAGAACATAAAGCCGTTGTAGAAGTAAAGACCTTCAAGGAGGTAGTTGCCTATTAGAACTTCCCCGTAGTTTTCCATCGTCGGGTCTTCAAGGAACTTCTGGTAAATGTCTGCAATGTACTTGTTCCTCTCAAAGAGTATCGGGTCTTTCTTCCACCAGTAGTAAACCTCCTCCCTTCTTTCAGGGGGAACAATTGACTCTATAGCGTAGCCGTAGCTCTGGGAGTGGATTGCCTCCTGATAGGCGTGGATTGAGAGGTCTATGGTTATCTCGGGAGCTCTCACGTAAGCTGCAATGTTTGGGATGTTCGTAGTTTGAATGGAGTCAAGGAAAACGAGAAAGGAGAGTATCTCATCGTAAGCCTGTCTTTCCTCGTCTGTGAGCTCCCTGTAGTCGTGTATGTCCTGAGTAAGGTCAACGTTCTCAGGAATCCAGAAGTTTGCCATCATTACCCTGTAAAGCTTTGGAGCCCACTCGTATTTAATGACGTTCAGGTTAAAGATGTTGGTCGTGTCTCCGTGGAGTATTCCCCTCTTCGCCGGGTCGTCGTTCCCTTCAGGGTTAAATATCGGACGAGGTTTCATAAGCTCCTTTTTTATGTCAGCCATTTCTACTCCCCTTCCTTGGTTCTGTAAAACTTGCCGTAAATCAAACCGTCTTTTTCTTTTTCAAATTCAAAATAAATACCTTCTTCTTCAAATTCTTTACCCTGAATAATCTGCTTTAGGCACTCATTAGCTTGTAAATCGGAAATACCGAGATTCCATTTAGGCAACCAACTACCTATTATAAGACCTGTAGAAGCAAAATTCTCTTTTCTCAACCAGCCCTTAAGGCCTGAAAAGAGTTTTTTCTTAAATTTCTCACAAATTTCCTTATCTATCTTTTCAGGCGAATGTAGAATTTTCCTTTCTATCTTCTCCCTTAAGTCCGAAACATAAGTACTTCCAAACGTATCCTCTATCTTCTCCATAAACTCTAAATCTTTCTCAGTTAAGGAAAGCTTTTTAGTTATTTCTCCCATTCCACCCGCTAAGTTTTTACTTGCTTCCTCAACTGCAAGACGCAAATAAACATTTAGATCTACACAATCACCTACAAGGACACTATTGTAAAGCCTGTTGGTTCTCTCCGGAAAGCTGGCAAGTAGAATCTCTTTGCCTGTATGTTCTATTAACCAAAGTATTAAGGGATAAAGGTCAATATCATGAGTACATATTATTACTGCTTCAGCTGGAATTTCCTTTATAAGGATGTCTTCAATCGCCGATAGAGTTAGTGCAACGTCAGCAGTGTTTCTATTTTCTTTTTTCTTTGAGTAGGCCACAAAAGGATTAACAGGGATGACTCCAACATTATGCAGAAAGACAGTCATACTCGGAGAAAATCTTGTAGATAATGGAAGATTATCATATTCGGCAAACACCTTTATACAGAGGGGAACATGATCCTCTGGCTCTAAATAATAACCCAAATGACCTAAATAGTGAATCTTTTTCTTGAATTTTCTAAAAAATTCTTTAATAACTTCTTCCAGAAATGTTACTTGGAAAGGTGTAACTTCTTTAGACTTTTTTGGATTGGCAGGTATGCCTAATTTATCAAGAATACCACTATAGACGTTGTCAAAGTCAACGTAGATGGCTGTTTTTTTCTTCTAATTCTCCTTTTAGGAGAAGTAATGATGGGAGGGGGAGCCTCCCAGCGAATACATAATGGTGGGAGGGGGAGCCTCCCAACGAATGGAAGTAATGGAGTCGCAATACGTGTAATTGCTGT
>QNYI01000083.1 GCA_003978805.1 Desulfurobacterium sp. | reverse complement strand
GCGAAAAATACGACGCATCGGCCATTAAGGTTCTTGAGGGACTTGAGGCCGTCCGTAAAAGGCCGGGAATGTACATCGGGGACACCGGCAGTTACGGACTCCACCACCTTGTCTTTGAAATCGTTGATAACAGCGTTGATGAAGCTTTAGCCGGTTACTGTACCGAAATAAACGTTACAATCCACGAGGATAACTCCATTACCGTTGAGGATAACGGAAGGGGAATACCCGTTGACGTACACCCTGAGTACGGGAAGCCCGCTGCCGAGATAGTTCTAACGGTTCTCCACGCCGGCGGAAAGTTTGAGAAGAAGGCCTACAAGTACTCGGGGGGTCTCCACGGCGTTGGAGTTTCTGTCGTTAACGCCCTATCAGAGTGGCTAAAAGTGGAAATCCACAGGGACGGAAAAGTTTACAAGCAAGTTTACGAGAGGGGAAAACCTGTAACTGAGTTCATGTGTGTGGGAGAAACTACCACGAGAGGAACGATAGTAACATTTAAGCCAGACCCGGAAATCTTTGAAGTTACAGAATTTAGCTGGGATATCCTTGCCAACAGGCTAAGGGAGCTCGCCTTTCTCAATAAGGGACTAAGGATAACGCTAAAGGACGAAAGGGTAGATCCCCCTCGGCAAGAGGTCTTTTACTACGAGGGAGGAATTGTTGAGTTTGTAAAGAAGGTGAACGAGAAGAAAGATCCTCTTTTCCCGAAACCCATATACATACAGGGCGAAAAAGACGAGATAATCGTAGAGGTTGCCCTTCAGTATAACTCTACCTACACAGAACAGCTCTTTAGCTTTGTAAACAACATAAACACAAGAGAGGGAGGAACGCACGTAACCGGTTTTAGAACTGCGCTTACAAAGGCAATTGTCCGGTTTATAGAGGAGAACAACTTAATACCCAAGAACTCTAAGCTATCTGTAACCGGCGACGACGTAAGGGAAGGACTCGTAGCAGTAATTTCCGTAAAAGTTCCGAATCCCCAGTTTGAAGGCCAGACAAAGAGTAAGCTCGGAAATTCAGAGGTCAGGCCGATAGTTACCTCCATCGTCTACGATAAGCTCTACTCCTTCCTCTCTGAAAGGCCGGACATCGGCAGGAAGATAGCCGAAAAGGTGATAACCGCCGCAAGGGCAAGGGAGGCAGCAAAAAGGGCAAGGGAGTTAACGAGGAGGAAGAGCGCCCTTGAGGAGTTTTCACTACCCGGCAAGCTCGCAGACTGTTCAGAGAAAGACCCTCAAAAGTGTGAGCTCTTTTTAGTTGAGGGGGATTCGGCCGGCGGGAGCGCAAAGCAGGGAAGGGACAGAAAGTTTCAAGCCATCCTTCCGCTAAAAGGAAAGATTATCAACGTAGAGAAGGCACGGATAGAGAAGGTTCTCTCTAACGACGAGATTAAGACGATAATTACAGCCCTTGGAACCGGCGTAGGGAAGAACTTTGACATAAGCAAGCTCCGCTACCACAAGATAATCATAATGACAGACGCAGACGTTGACGGAGCTCACATTAGAACGCTCCTTTTAACCTTCTTCTTCAGGCAGTTCCCCGAAATCGTTGAAAGGGGACACCTCTACATAGCACAGCCACCCCTTTACAGGGTTAAGAAAGGTAAAAGGGAAATGTACGTAAAGAGCGATGAGGAACTTGATAGCGTAATTATTGATTTTGCCTTAGACTCCGTAACTTTGATTGACAGGAGCGGGGAAGAGGTAGAAAAGGAGAGAGCTCTCAAAATCGCCGAAAACTTGAGGAAGCTGGAGAGGGTAGTATCCATTTTATCTAAGCGGAGGAACAGGGATATAGTGAACATCCTCTTAAGGATTAAGGCAGACTACAGGGATTTATACGAAAAAGAAAAGACGGAGAAACTTGTAGAGGAGATAAAGAAAAACCTCCCGGAGTCCTTGAAGGAAACGGAGTTTGAGATTGTAGAGGACAAAGAACACTGTACTTTTAGAATTGTGTGCAAAATTCCTATTGATAAGTACATTAAAAAGAGCATCGTAGTAGATGAAGACCTTTTAATGTCAGACCTTTACAAGCAGGGAAGGGGTTTAAAGGGAAGGATAAGGGAAGAGCTCGGAGAGCCACCTTACAAGGTCAAGACAAAGAAAGGGGAAATCAAGGAGTTCTCCACTTTGGAAGAGCTCTACAACTTCCTCCTTGACACGGGAAGGGAAGGAATTTATATCCAACGTTATAAGGGTCTTGGGGAAATGAACCCTGAACAGCTCTGGGATACGACGATGAACCCAGAAAACAGAACGCTACTTAAAGTGTCAGTTGAGGATGCAGTAAAGGCAGACGAAATATTTACAATCCTTATGGGAGACAAGGTAGAACCCCGTAAAGAGTTTATCCAGAAGTTTGCCAAAGAAGTGAGGTTCTTAGACGTATAACGGAGAAAAGCCGTGAGTCCTACTCTTCATAGAGAGAAAGGGTTTCGCTTCTTCTTCTATTCCAACGAAGGGATAGAACCTCCACACGTTCACGTAACTAAGGGGGGATGTGAAGCTAAGATATGGCTTAAGCCCAACGTTTCCGTTGCAGAGAACTTCGGATTTTCTCGCAAAGAACTGAGCACTATACTTGAAATAGTAGAAACAAACCTTGAAAAGTTTCTGGAGGCATACAACGAATGGCACGGAAGATAGGGGATATAGGTGTTAAGAATATTCGTTTCACGGATG
>QNYI01000056.1 GCA_003978805.1 Desulfurobacterium sp. | reverse complement strand
CCATTGGCAGATAGTGGTGCAATACCGGTGATGTAAGTGCCATCCTCCAGCTCTTTCTCACGTTTGCCTACACTGGCCACTTCTGGTATTGTGAATATTGCTGCTGGTATAGCTGGTGTTCCCACTGGTGTGTGTTTTCCTGTGAGAATCTCTTCGGCTACATGAATGCCCTCGTGTGCTGCAACGTGAGCCAACATGACCTTTCCCCTAACATCACCGACGACTTCCCCGTCTATCCTTATTTTTCCCTCGGCGTAGATGTTCCCCTCAATCTTTAGCCCCTCGGCTAAGATGCTCTTAATTTCGTCTACGTTTTCCGCCTCTTTCCTCTTTAGCATTTGTGAAAACCTCCATAAAATCGTGAGGGTTCACAATTCTATCCTTGAACCTTATTGTGTAGTGAAGGTGTGGTCCTGTACTCCTTCCGCTGTTTCCCATAAGGCCTATAATCTGTCCTCTCTCTACTCTGTCCCCCTTCCTTACAAGGAGTTTCGCCAAGTGGCCGTAGTAGGTTACTATGTCCTTGTTGTGCCTTATTTCAAGGCACTTCCCCATAAGGCCACACCATCCGGCCTTTATAACTGTTCCGTCGGCGGGAGCTCTGACAGGCGTTCCCCACTTGTTCGCTATGTCAACGCCTAAGTGGAACTCAAGCCTGTGGGTAATGGGATTCCGCCTCAGTCCAAAATCTGAAGTTATCCTCCCGTAGGTCGGGTAACCTAAGGGGGTTGTCTTAAAGTTCTTTATAAGGTAGTCAATGCCGGGGATGATGTCCGAAAAGTCAACTGCAGGGCGCTCTTCTTTTAAGAGTTTATCAAGGGGAACGGCAAGACCTCCTTCTCCTCCTATCTGGGAGACTTCAATGCCGACCTTCTTCATTATGGAGTCTATTATTTCTACTCTCCTTGCAAGCTCCTCTATCGTCTCTTTTCTCTCCCTTTCAAGGGAGGCAACCCGGGCTTTTAGGGTGGAGTTTTCTTTCTGGAGCTGAGCCACTTTTGAACGGAGCTCCTTTATCTCCCTCGTAGATTCCAAGAAGTACTCTTTTGACTTGCGCGTTACAAAATAGGCGTAACTTGTAACGGCAACGGTAAAGGAGACAAAGAGAAGAACGAAGATAGTCCCTCCCCAAAGGATCTTTCTGGAGAGAGAAAAGCGCTTAACGTTGTTGGCAAGCTCGTCCTCAATGACTATTACTTGAAGCCTGTCCTTCCCCATTTTACTTCCCTATACAAAATCGGGAAAAGATTATATCAAGCATATCTTCAGTTGTCACCTGCCCTACTATCTCTCCGAGGGCAGAGAGGGCTTCATCAATGTCCATAGAGAGGAACTCTGGCGATTCAAAACCCGCCTCTATGCTGCCGATAACTTTACGGAGAGACTCTACGGCCTTCTCTAAGAGTTCCTTGTGCCTTTCACTGGTGATGAGAACGTCATCCCCTTTTAAGAGCGTTTCGGGGTCAAGGAGAACCATCTCAACTATCTCTCTTGAGAGCTCTCCGATTCCCTCTCCCCGCTTGGCACTTATTTCAACGCACCTCCAGCTTTTTATCTCGCTACACCTTAGCTTGAGTCCCAAGTCCTTTTTGTTGACGACCAAGATTACGTTCCCTTTACCTTTTAAAATCTCTGCAATCCTTTCGTCCTCCTGAGTAAAACCGCTGGAACCGTCAACAACAAAGAGAACAACGTCTGCCTTCTCAGCGCTCCTGATGCTCCTCTCTATCCCTATCCTCTCAACTACGTCTGAGGACTCCCTTATTCCCGCCGTGTCAATGAGCCTTATGGGAACGCCGTTCAACGTTACCGTCTCTTCAATGACGTCCCTCGTTGTTCCGGGAATCTCGGTAACTATTGCCCTCTCTTCTTGCAGGATTGCGTTAAGGAGGGAGGATTTCCCAACGTTAGGTCTACCCACTATCGCAACCTTTATCCCCTCTTTTATAAGCCTTCCATCCCGGTAGGTGGAGAGGAGCTTCTCTATTCCCTCAATAACTTCCTGAACCCTTCTCTTCACCTCTCCTGACTCAATTATTTCAACCTCTTCCTCTGGAAAGTCTACCGCCGCCTCAATGTAGGCTTTTGCCTCAAGGAGTTTGTCCCTTAAGAGTTTAATCCTATCTGAGAGCTCTCCCTCTAAGTGTTTAAGGGCAACTTTTGCAGAGACTTCGCTCGTGGCATTGATAAGCTCGTTTATGGCCTCTGCCTGAACGAGGTCTATCTTGCCGTGAATGAAGGCTCTCATCGTAAACTCGCCGGGCTCTGCAAGGCGAGCTCCCCTTTTTAGAACTTCCCTTAAGATTTTCCTCACAACAACTATACCGCCGTGGCTGTGAATCTCTACAAGGTCTTCCCCTGTGAAGGTCTTGGGAGCTCTCATGTAAACGGCAAGAACCTCGTCTATAGGTTCTCCCGAGCTGTCAACAACAAAACCGTAGTACATTTTCCTGCTCTCAAACTTCTCCCTCTTTTTACCCGACTTTGTCCTAAACATCTCAGAGAGAATTTGTAGAGCTCCCTTCCCCGAAATCCTGACGATCCCTATCGCTCCCTTCCCGATGGGAGTTCCTATTGCCGCTATTGTATCTTCACAGAGATAGTCCCTCATAGTTAGTCCCCTTAAAGTTATAATTAAAGCTCCAAAGCAAAATTTAAGTAAAAGGTGAGATTATGAAAGAGACGGCAATCCTCCTTATCTCCTGTAA
>QNYI01000006.1 GCA_003978805.1 Desulfurobacterium sp. | reverse complement strand
TTAGCTTGTAAGGATAAAAGTTTTCAAACATTTAGGTTCTCCAAAACATACTTTCTAAGCTCTTCAAGTTTTGTTTTGAGACGACCGTCAATGTCTAAGGCTTCCGTTTTTATGACAACGTCTCCGGGAGAGAGTTCCGAATCTTCTTCAAATACAAGCTGGAACTTTTCTTCTAATTTTTTAAGTTCCGGGTCCGTCTGAAGCAGTTCTTTGAGCTTTTGGTAGTCCTGAGGACTTAAATAGACAATCTTTAGCTCTGTTGAAGAGGTTAAAAAGGAAGATACCATCTCCTTAACAGAGGTAAGGGCAACGTCTAAGGAGTGCTTTTTTATTTCCGGTAAAAGCTTTTCTACTATTTTAAAAACAAGGTCAACAATTATTTCTCTTGATGATTTTAAAGCCTCCTCGTAAGAAACTTGAGCCTTTTGTAACATCTCTGAGAGAGTAGAAATTAGATTCCCCAACTCCCTCAAGGTTTCTTCTCTACCCCTTTTTAGTCCCTCCTCAAAGGCTTTCCTCTCTTTATCTGTAACCTCTCTCTGTAGCCTTAAATTAACCTCTGCAATCTGTTTTTTCAGTAACTCATTTTCCCTTTTAAGCTCTTCCAACTCTCTGGATAATGCCTCTTCCCTTCCCCTCTTCCCGTTATCGTCATGAGTGCTTTCAGAACCAAGAAGCCTAAACATTCCCTCTCTCATATACGGTTTACCGCAACAGAAACGATTTAATTATAACTTTTTGAAGGAAGCCTCCTGCCTTTAAGGCGGAAGACAAAAGCTAAAATTTCGGCTACCGCCTTGTAGAGCTCTTGAGGAATTTCTTCTCCTACTTCCGAAAGGCGATAAAGGGTTCGTGCAACTTCCGGCCTTTCTACTATTGGAACGTCGTTCTCCTTAGCTATTTCAACAATCTTCAACGCGATGTTATCAACTCCCTTAGCTACAACGTAAGGAGCTTCTCTTTCTTCAGGCTCATATTTTAAAGCAACGGCATAGTGGGTAGGGTTGGTAATTACCACGTCCGCCTTAGGAACTTCTTGCATCATTCTCCTCATTGCTATTTCTCTTTGTCTCCTTCTAATTGCAGCTTTTACCTCAGGTCTACCTTCTCTTTGCTTATACTCCTCTTTTACTTCCTGCTTAGTCATCATAAGCTTTTTCTCGTAGTCCCATTTCTGGTAAGCAAAGTCAATCAGAGCTATTAGAATGTAAAGTAAAGTAGCATAAAAGAGGAGCTTTAAAGATTCTTTGAGGATAAAGGAAAGGATTAAGGAAGGAACAGAGTGTAAAGAAGCCAAAAATTTTGAATAGTCGGATTTAAGGACTAAGTAAACTACTAACCCTACAAGGGTGAGTTTTAAGATTCCTTTAATGAGTTCAAAAACGGTTCTTAACGAAAACAGCCTTTTTACGCCTTCTACAGGGTTAAGTTTATTAAGGTTGGGTTTTAGAGGATAGAGGGTAAACAAAAAACCGAATTGACCAACGTTTGTAGCTATGCCTATCACCATTAAAAGGAAAATGAGTAGCAGAGTAGTTTTAACGTAAACTTGAAAAGCATCACCTACGGCGGTGGTCGGATCAAGGTAGGGACTGTTACTTAGAAAGTGGATGTAACTTCTTAAAAGAAAGTTGCCAAAGTAGATTCCGCCAAAGTATACGAATAGAAGAAAAAATAGCATTATCCCGGCCGTGTTGACGTCTATACTTTTTGCTACCTGTCCTTGTTCCCTTGCCTTCCGTCGCCGATAGGGGGTCGCCTTTTCGGTCTTTTCTCCAGCGTCTCCGTTGGGCATAGCTTATTAACTATCCCTCCTCAATTGCCTCTACGTTGATTATTAACTTGCCTTCTTTTAGGAACTGCTTAGCCTTTTTAATAATTTCTTCCTTGGCTTTTTCAACGTCCGCCGTTGAGAATTCAGATATACTGAGGTCCTCCTCAAAAGTTGCTCTCATAGCTTTTGGCATGTTGCTTAAGAACTTTTCTCTGACGGCTTCATCAGAACCGTAAAGGGCAGCTAAAAGGGTCTGCCTGTCCACAGCAACGATTAGGTTCTGTATCCCTCTATTGTTGGCATAAAGCAGAGATTCAAAGGGAAAGAGGGTATCTTCTAACTTCTGGGCTATTTCTGGAGCTCTTTCCCTTATCATTTCAAACAGTTTCCATAGATTACTTCCGAACATCCTGAGTATCTCAGCAACCCTTTCAACTCCCCCCACCTTCTCTGAAGCAGCTATCTCTATAAGTCTCATGTTGTCAACGAGAGAATCGCTCGCAACGTTTATGACTTCAGGAGAAACTTTTTCCATTTCCGCTATCCTGAGAAGGATATTAACTTTCTCCTCATCTGAGAGCTCCGAAAGTATCTCAACAGCCTTCTTGTTTGAGAGGACAGAAACAATAAAAGCAAAAAGCTGAGGATGTTCATTTTTAAAGTTCTCTACAAGAAGGGCTGAATCTACGATGTTGGCAACAGAAAGTTTCTTCTTTGCATCCTGAAAAGCTAACGCTTTTTCAACGACTTTCTTTATGCTTTCGTCGTTTTTAGTCGCAAGCTCTAAAACTCTCTGTAAAACTCTCTGTAAAAATTTCCTGCTGGGAGTTTTTGCAAAAGGCCTGTTGTAAAGTTTCAAGAATTCTACAGCTGCCTGCATTACAAGCCTTGGAGGAATGTTCCTTATCTTCATCATCAAAAAGGCAATTTTCTGAACCTCACTTTCCTCTAAGTGCTCCAAGACCTTAAAGGCAACCTCCTCTTCCAAGGACAATAGAAGGACTGCTGCTTTTTCCAAATTTGTCATCTTCTCCTTTTCCTTATAAGCTTTTCAATCCCGCCTTTGGTAGTTAAAACTTTCCTTTCTCTTAACTTCTTCATAAGAAGCGCAACAAGCTCTTCCGGAGAGTCAAACCTCACTTCTCGCGAATCAACAATGACAGTGTATATTGTAACACGATACTTATTAGATACACGATTTACCACTTCCTTAAGAAGAGCCGTTTTTTCGCAAGGAAAGACTCCAAGAAAAGTTCCTCCAGTAAACCTACAAAAACTTCCTATTCCTTTTAAACGAATCTTACTTCCCAAGTCGCTAAGTATCCTATCTCCCTCTTCCCACCCTTTAGTAAGATTTATGAGGAGAAGCCCTTTTATGTCCAAAATACCAAAGCAGATTCCCTTTCTTTTAATAGAAAAAGCCAAGGCTTTCTTCCAGTGAGAGAAAGAGGGAAGACCCGTTACCAAATCTATGAAGAAGGCCTCTTTCCGAAATTTTTCTAAGTCCGCGGTGAGGGAAGGATCTCTCCAAATATCAAGTATACCTATTGTTTCCAACACTTCCAAAGCTACCTCAGTAATTTCTGAGTAGAAAGCTTTCCCCTTATTCTCCTTTATAACGGATAATGCCTTATCAAGGGAGAGGGCTGTTTTATAAGGCCTTTCAGTAGTCAGAGCGTCAAACACATCAGCTATACTCACGATATTTACGTAGTAAGGTATCTCCTTGTAAGTTAACCCCAATGGATAGCCACTACCATCAAGCCTTTCGTGGTGCTTAAGTATGATATCAAGAACACAGGGAAGGTTATTCTTTCTATCCTTTAAGAGTTCAAAACCTAAAACCGGATGCTTTTGAACAAGCTTCTTCTCAATAGGAGTAAGAACTGTCGGTTTCAATAAA
>QNYI01000091.1 GCA_003978805.1 Desulfurobacterium sp. | reverse complement strand
AGCATGATGAGTTCAAGAGTTTAACCCCTGAGTTTTTCAAAAGAATTTCTATTTCAAAACCAGTACTCTTAGATGTTAAAGGAATTTACGATAAGGAGAAATTTAAGGAAGTTACTTTCTGGAGACTCTGAGTTCAGAGTAGAGCCACTTAATTGTTTCTTCAACTTCGGAAGGATAGACCTTTTTATCGCCCTTTTGGGTTACTGCGACTACTGCGCATTGGAGAGCTCCCTTTAGTCCAAAGAGTAGGGATTTCCTGAAAAAGAGCTCTCTTATTTCTTTCTCGGGGAGTTCTCCCCTGTCCGTTTCCAGCAGTAGTATAAACGTTGAAAGGAAGTGCCCTTCAGGGGTTTTAAGGAGCTTCCTCGCCAATCTCTTTAAGACGTTAAACTCCTCTTGAAATAGAGAAAGTTTTGCTAGGGTCACGTTTTTACTCAGAACGTAAATGTAGCTGATAATCTCGTAGTCCTTTAAAAAGAATGTAGTGTGAACGGTTTTTACCTGAATCTCCCCGAAGAAGTCAAACCGGTGTCCGTCAATTTCAAAAGGCTCTATGAGTTTTCCGTATTTTAAAAACTTCTCCCTTACAGCATCTTTCATCTCACAAAGAGTATAACTTCTTCTCCTTCCTTTCCTTTTACGAACATCTCCCTTGCAAGTTTTTCGTAGTAGAACTTTTTATTTTTCTCAAAGGCGGAAATCCTTTCCTTTAGGATTTCATTCCTGTTCTTCCAGTATTCCCTTTCCCGCTTTAGAGCTCTGTAGGTGCTTTTAAGTTCCCTGTAGGTCATCAGGGAGTTCTCCCCGAGGAAGTAGCTGTAAAAAGCCCAAGGCGCAAAGAGCGCCCAGAATACAAGAAGCCACCTGAACTTACACTTAAGATTCCGGCTCAATCAATCCTCTCTCAATCAGTTCCTCGTTGTAGTAGCGTCTGTAAAGGGCGTACCACTCAGGAGTTCCTTCGTATATGGGACGGGAGTGGGAAGCTATCTTCTCCCTTACTTTCTGGTCTATTTCCCTTCTCAGCGTTGCAACCTCCTCAAAGGACTTGACTATGGTGTTCCTGATAACTCCCCTTTCCTGAGTGTAGTCAAGCTCGTCGTCGGTTAGGATAAGCCTTAGAATCTTTCCTGCCAAGTAGTTGGCCTTGTCCCTTGAGAAGATGTTGCCTACAACGGAAATGCCCCTTTCCTTGGCAAGCTTTTCTTTTATGAGCTTCCTCGCCTTGTGAATGGAAACTCCCCTGTAAGTGACTTCTTCTGCGTTTTCCTGAATTATCCTTTCGGCCTCCTCTTCAAGTTCCTTTTCTATGGTGTAGTCCTCGTAGAGTATGTTGTAGACCTTTTCCCTGAACGATTCCGGGTCATCCGCTATTACGTATTCTTTTTCAAGGAGGTTATCAACGATTCTATCAGCAAGGAGCTTAAGGAAACGGTTCTTTTTAGCCATCACTCCTCCTTTCCGATTCTTTGCAGGAGAGATTTTACCCTTTCTGCAGCGATTTCTCCTTCCTTAGTTCCCCTCTTGAGCTTTGCTACCTTGCGGTAAAGTTTTAGAGCCTGTTTAAGGTCCCCCTTTTCTTCAAAGAGCTGAGCAGCCCTGTAGAGGGACGTTGAAGCCCAAGGCTCAACGTCTGGGTACTCGTAAGCGATCTTCATATAGTTAAGGATTGCCTCATTCGTCTTTCCTGCCTCGGCGGCCAGAGAGGCTTTCCAGAAGAGGGATTCCACTTTCTCTTCCCTCTTTCTGGCTTTTTTCATCGCCTCAGAAACGAGGAGGTTGGCCTCCCGCAGTTTCCCCTCCTTTTCGGCAAAGATTGCAAGCCTTATGAGGTCGTCGTAGGTGAGCCTTGAGAGCTCCCCGTTGAGCACCAGCTCTTCAAGGAGTTTCAGGGCTTTTTCCTTGTTCCCGGTCAGCTTGTAGTAGTCTGCAAGCTTTGCTATAAAGGTTTCTCTTTCTTCTTTCGGGATGTTCTTTATGTCCTTTACCTTTTCAGCGGTGGAGTAGGCGTCAAGGAGTTTCCCCATTGCCAAGTAGATTTTGAACTTTAAGAAGTTCTTTACGTCCTTATCCGCTTGGTCTTTGTCGGGTAGGAGCTCTACCTCTTTTAGAGCTCTGGAGTAGTTCTTGCGTTTTAGGTCTATGTAGATGAGCTTTTTCACTATGTCCCTTCTTAGTTCCTGAGAGGACGTCCTTTCAAGGGCTAACTTGAGGAGCCCGTAGGCTTTCCCGTACTCTCCGATAGATGTGTAGTCCTCTGCTTTTGAGACGAGGGTATCTACCGTTGTTATGTTGTTTTCGGGGTTGTAGGCAATGAATTTCGGGTCGTTGAATAGAACAGGCTCAAAGTTTCCCGATTTAAAGGCCAAGTAGTTGATGAACCGTTTTGCGTAGCGGGAAGTGTTCTCATCTGTGGATAGGTTGAAGACGGTTGTCAGGTAGTCCATAGCTTCGTTGGGGTTTCTTTTCTCAAAGGTTGTGGCTAAGAATAGAGCTCCGGCAAGTTTCTCTCTCTCCGGGAGAGAGGAAAGGAGCTTTTTAACTTCCTTTATGTTGTTTGATATAACAGCTGCAAGGAGGGAGGTAACGGGTGAGCTGAAGTGAAAGTTCCTTAAAAGTTTTGTCTTTTTGAGCTCTTTTGAAAGGTATATAAAACGTCCCTCGTTAACTTCCCGGTATATGCTTCTTTTCTTGAGCTGGAGTTTGAGTAGCTTGTAGGCCGTTTCCTTTTTACCGATTTGGTATAGGTCAAAGGGAAGGA
>QNYI01000095.1 GCA_003978805.1 Desulfurobacterium sp. | reverse complement strand
TGTAGAATATGGATTATGCTTTGAAGCGACTTCATAGTTAGAACTCAAATTAAATGGCGGAGGGGGCGGGATTCGAACCCGCGGTACCCCTTTTAGGGGTACACACGATTTCCAGTCGTGCCCCTTCGGCCGCTCGGGCACCCCTCCGTGCAAGGAGCTAATATAAGACAATTTTAAGGAGTTGACAAGTTACCCTTACTTTAGTAAATTTCCGCCTGCCCGCTACATTTTCGGCGCTTTACCCAAACGCCATTTAAGTCCGGAGGACCGAGGATGAAGACCTTTATGCTGAGGAAGGAGGACGTCCAGAGGGAATGGTACGTAGTTGACGCTACAGGAAAAACCCTCGGAAGGCTTGCAAGTGAAATTGCTAAAATTCTTATTGGTAAACACAAGCCGAACTACACCCCCCACGTTGACAACGGTGACTTCGTTATCGTGGTTAACGCAGAAAAAATCCACGTAACCGGAAAGAAGCTTGAGAAGAAAATCTACTACAAGCACACAGGTTACATGGGACACCTCAAGGAGACTACCCTTAAAGAGATGCTCCAGAAGAAGCCCGAGGAGGTTATAAGGCTCGCAGTAAGGGGCATGCTCCCCAAGAACAAGCTCAGGAAGAGAAGGATGAAGAGGCTAAAGGTCTACGCTGGTCCTGAACATCCTCACGCTGCACAAAACCCCAAACCCCTTGAGCTTTAACGGAGGAAAGTAATGGCTGAAGTCAGATACTACGGAACAGGGAAAAGGAAAACCGCTGTCGCAAGGGTTTGGCTCATTCCAAACGGAGAGGGGAAGATACAGATAAAGCGTTCCAAGAACAAGATTCTCTCTGCGGAAGAGTACTTTGGAAGGATTACACTCCTTAAGATTATGCAGCAACCATTTGAGGTAACGGGAACTACCGGAAGGTTTGACGTCCTCTGCACAGTTAAAGGCGGAGGAAAGTCAGCTCAGGCAGATGCAATCAAGTACGGAATTGCTAAAGCACTCCTCGCATTTAACCCGGAGCTCCGTCAAGTCCTCAAAAAAGCCGGTTTCCTCACAAGGGATGCAAGAATCAAGGAAAGGAAGAAGTACGGTCAAAGGGGAGCACGTGCAAGGTACCAGTGGTCCAAGCGTTAACGTTGCAGTTATCGGTGCTTCCGGATATACGGGGGCGGAGCTCCTCCGCCTCCTTACACTACACCCTTTTGCCAGCGTAGTTACAGTTACTTCAAGACAGTTTGAAGGTAGAAAGGTTAGCGAAGTTTTCCCCCACTTGCTCAGGAGTCCTTTTTCAGAGCTCCGTTTTGAGCCCTACAACCCCGAGGAGATCGCCAAAAACTGCAATGTTGTCTTCTGCTGTCTTCCTCATAAAGCATCATTCCCTATCGTAAAGGAACTTCACACCCTTAACCCCCAGCTAAAAATCATTGACTTTAGCGCAGATTTCAGGTTTAAAGATCCAAAAACCTACGAGAAAGTCTACGGTGTAGAGAACTCCGCTAAGGAGCTCTTTGTAAAAGCAGCTTACGGACTTCCAGAAATAAACAGGGAAGAGATAAGAAAAAAGAATATCATCGCAAATCCCGGTTGTTACCCGACGAGCATCATCTTGGGGCTCTACCCGGCAAAGGTAAAAGGGTTAATAGATACCTCCTTTCCCGTAATAGCCGACAGTAAGTCCGGAGTAACAGGAGCAGGAAGAAAGGCAAGCCTCTCCTTTACCTTCTGTGAGGTTAACGAGTCATTTAAAGCCTACAGTGTAGAAGGTCACCGCCACGCTCCAGAAATCGCCGAAAAGTTAAACCTACCTGCCGTCAGGTTCACCCCCCACCTTGTTCCTATGAACAGGGGAATCCTCTCAACGATTTACTTTAAGACAGGGGCTAATAAGGGAGAACTTCAGGAAATCTACAGGGAGTTCTACAAGGACGAGTATTTTGTCAGGGTTAGGAACTCTCCTCCTTCAACTTCCGACGTTGCGGGGACAAACTTCTGCGACATCTACGTAACAAAAGAAGAATCAACCGGACTCGGAATAGTCATTTCCGCAATTGACAACATTGGCAAGGGCGCTTCAGGTCAGGCTATCCAAAACATGAACATAACTTGCGGGTTTCCAGAAACTACCGGCCTTGAGATTTTTGCCAACTGGATATAGTTTTCCCTTGAGAACTGCCCAAGAGAGGTAAAAATGCCGTTAGCTTTTAAATACCTCCCCCACTATACTTACGAAGACTACAAACAGTGGGAAGGGGACTGGGAGCTCATAGAGGGAATCCCTTACGCAATGGCTCCCTCTCCCTTTAAAAAACATCAGCTCATCTCTTTAAGAATCGTAAACCAAATTTACGAACAGTTAAAGGACTGTCCTGCCAACTGTCAAGTTCTCTATGAGATAGACTGGATAGTAAGCAAAGATACAGTCGTTAGACCCGATATCCTCGTAGTTTGCAACGATGAATCGGAAGATTTCGTAAGGAAAACACCGAGTATAATTTTTGAAATTGTCTCAAAAGCCACAGCGTTTAAGGATGAAAATCTAAAGTTTGAACTTTACGAGAGGGAAGGAGTAAACTACTACGTCCTTGTCTACCCGGAAGAAAAGAGGCTTAAGGTTTACAAACACACAGGTAGCAAGTTTATAAACGTATTTGATGGAAGTTCCGGCAAGTTCACTTTTGAAGAAGTTGAGTGTCCGTTAGAGCTTGAAGTTACCAAAGTTTGGTAGTAAAAACGGACTCTTCTCCTACCGTCTCCCACCGCCTATTTTTTCCAAGAA
>QNYI01000041.1 GCA_003978805.1 Desulfurobacterium sp. | reverse complement strand
TTCAGCTCTTCAAGGAACAGGTTGAGACTATCCTGAGAGAGCTCCCGTCAGAAAGGCTAACAAACAGGGCACTAAAGGAGCTCATGAAAAAAGAGGGAAAGAAGAAACTGCAAAAGCTAGAAGAGAGCTTCAGGAAACTGGACTTTGCTTCCCCCCTTTCAAAGAAGATTGTTTACAGCTCCTTTTACAGGGTTTTCCAGAGACTCCAGTGGGCAAAAGGGGCAGGGAGCGAGAGGGAAATAGAGCTCCGAAACTGGGTTACCTCCTCTATTGACTTCCTCGCTGAAGTCATCAAAGTACTGGAGAGGAGAAAATGACAGAAGAAAATAGTTACTGGGTCTTACAGGAAGTTTTCGTGGACTCCGGAGTGGCTGGTGAAGAGATTGAGTGTGAACTAAACCTCAAAACTGCCTCAAACGTGAAGAAGGAAGGTGACGGAAAGTTTAAGGTTACAGTGGAGGTTTCCGGCTCCCTCATCTGTAGGGACGAACAAATTGCTAACATCCGTTTTGTAAACGTAACAAAACTGTCATTAAATAAAAGGATAACGAGAGAAACCCTTCTAAAAAGGGTCACCAAGAGAAAGGTAGAAGAGCTCATCTCTTTCCTTCCCCTCTACCTAATAAAGGCAGGAATCGTCGTAAAGGAGCTCCGCTATGAGCTGTAGTTGTCGCAGAGGTAGCAGCATCAAGGAATTAAAATCAAAAGAAATAGAACAACTTACAGAGTTTCTTAAAAAAGAACCGGCAATTTTTCCCTTCATCCTTGACCTTATAAACAGCTTTAGGCCTACAGATTCAGAAGACGTGAGAGCAGAGAGGATCTTCCTAACCCTCAGAGAGATTCAGGAGCTCGGACTTTTAGACTTTTCTGAGGCAGAGGAGCTATTCAGGATACTCAAAACGTTCTTCGTAAAGAGCTCCGACGCTCAAAGGGGTAACTTTCTGGAGGCCCTTGTATCTGCCCTCGGCCCCTTTACATTTGAAGGAAGAGCGAGAAGGATCAACCGGTGTAGAGTTTTTTCAAAGGGGAAGAAAATCTCAGAGAAAGAAATAGACGTTGCCTTCTCCGGAAAAGGATACCTTGAAGTTCACGAGTGCAAGTCAAATATGGCAAGGCAGTGGAGGGATCCTCTATCCAAGAAGAGCCGTCGCGGAGCAAAACTCCACTTCTTAAACAGCCTCCCACAGGTTTGTAGCAACGACAAGACGGTAATTCCTTGCTGTAGCGGCCTTGACGGAGAACTTACAACAAAGTACGTGAAAAAGGTCTTCAAGTTCTACGGCTTTAGAAAAATAAAAGTCATCGGAAGAAAGGAGCTCCAAGAGAAGTTTTTTCAGAAGATTTTTAATTAGCGAACTCCAACAGCATAAGTAACTACGTGTGGTTTATACACATCTCCTCTGTAGAAATAAAAGTCTTCCACCCAAATTTTATTATGAGATGCTCTAACAAAACTTTCAAGGAATTTATAACTATACTTTCTAATAATTTCGTTTATCTGAATCCTTTCATCTGGAGCAAGATAACAAGGAATAAAAAGTGTCAAGCGTATATCTGCATTAGTTACATCAATCTCTTCTTCGGTTAACACAATAACTCCAATACTCTGGATATATTTTCTTAACAACTTCTTGACATTTTCCGATAAATTCACTCCTTCACGTAAGAGAAAATCTTTACTTTTCACTTCAACAAGGACAAGTCTTTTCCGCCCTAAACCAGAAACATAGAAAATACAGTCACAGTTTTTAACTAAGGAAGAAAATGTTCTTATTCTATCTCTCCTCAACGTCCTTACATCTTTTACAGGCTCAAACTTTACTCCAAAAAGCTTTCCTTTTTCCTCACACATCCCTCTGGAACTCTACTCTATAAATCTCTTCAAACTCGTTAAGTATGTCATTATGGTTTAAACTGTAGATAGAGTCGCCCGTTTCAGCTTCTACTCCTTCCTTACCCCAAAAGAGAGAAAAAAACTTCTTTTCCTTTAGGAGCATATCGGCATACTTAAGAACAAAATAATCATGAGTAGCTACCCAAACTTGTATCCCCTCTGAAGAGAAAGCTCCAATCAAGTTTATCAGCAACTTTGTTACAGAAGGATTTATATTCACTTCTGGCTCATCCCAAAAAAGGAAATTTCCCCTCCTTAAAACCCCATTTTTCACAAGGACATAAATAGTAGCTAACTTCCTTAAACCTTCGGCTACAAGAGGAGCTTCAAGATCGCTTGTTCCAAGCTGTGAAGGTTCTCTAACTCTGAGATAGAATCTTCCATCCCTTTCAAGCCGAACTCTCTCTATACCCACAGAGTGTAGAGTTTCCCCAACCTTCCTATCAAGAGAAGTAGCTCCCCTCCTTAAAGGAAGCTGAAGTAAATCGGCTAAATCCGGATAAATCTCCTCTATTTCAAATTCCCTTTCCTTATATACCTGAACAAGACCCTTAGCATACGAAAGAACCTCTTTCGGCGGAATAAAAATAGGTGTCACTTCTACCTTTAAGTCTCCAACCTTTACTCCTTTTTTAACCTGAACTTTTTTACTTTCTCTTGAAAAAGAAAACTCAAGAGAAAAAGTAGAAGTTTTTAAAGAAACTACTCCCCTTTTATTTCCCTCTGTTTCTTAGCAAGTTCCTCCGCAACCCCCTCTTTGATTTTTACCGATTCCATTGTTTCAACCTTCCCGGTAAGATCCAATTACTCCGATTACTTCAATTACTTCTCCAAATTACTTCAATTAATTTTTTCAATTAATTGTTCATTT
>QNYI01000168.1 GCA_003978805.1 Desulfurobacterium sp. | reverse complement strand
CTCTGACGAACCGGTAGACCCGGGAGCTCCAGAACTCGGTCCAAAACGCAACCAGCTCGTCTGGTTCACCGGTCGCTCTCAGGGAGGAAGAAGCCACTTCATAAAGAGGTGGGTCTTTAATGCGATTGGTTCAAAGAACTACATAGGCCACACCGACATATGCGGAATAGGCTTTAGGATGGGCAACTACGCCCTCTCTGACGGTAAGCAGGTTGAGTTTAAGGCCGACTACTGGAACTGTAAGTACATGCTTGTGTTCGGCTCCAACATCTACTCAGCCCAGCAACCGGGGGTTAACACCTCCGGAGCTATTATCGCGCGGAGGATAGCTTCCGGGGAGCTGAAGCTGGTTCTCGTTGACCCCAGAGCTCCAAAGGCGATAGCCCACGCCCACGACTGGCTCCCAGTAAAGCCGACAAAGGACGGAGCTCTCGCAATGGGTCTTATTAGAGTAATGCTTGAAAACGGCTGGTACGACAAAGACTTCCTCTCAATTCCCAACAAATCTGTTGCTGAAAAGAAGGGAAGGAACGTTTACACCAACGCTACTCACCTTGTCATAGTTGATGAAGGGAGGTTTTTACGGGTTAAGGACGTTCCTTACCTCTCCGGTAATCCCGAAGAAGAGGTTGTTGTAGACCCGGATACCGGTAAACTCCTTCCTGCAGGGAGAGCACAGAAGGGGCTTTTAGAGTGGGAAGGAGAGGTAGCCGGCAAGAAAGTGAAGACGGCCTTCCTCCTTATGAAGGAGAGCGTCTTTGAGCACTCCCTTTCCTTCTACGCAGAGGAGAGCGGGATACCGGAGGAGAAGATTAGGAAGATTGCAAAGGAGTTCTGGGAACACGCTCCTTACGCCGTTGCCTTTGCCTACCACGGCGGTGGAAACTACGTCGGCGGAACTTACGCAAGTTACGCCCTCTCTATGCTCAACGCCCTTGTCGGGAACATAAACAGGAAAGGTGGTTACCTATGTCGCGGTAAAGGTGCAGCTAAGTGGCAGACTGGCCTTTACGACCTTAAAACGTTCCCCGGTATGAAAAAGCCGAAGGGAGTGAAGATTTCAAGGGAGAAAGCCCGTTACGAGGATACGACAGAGTTTAAAAAGAAGGGATACCCCTCTAAGCTCCCTTGGTTTCCATTTACAAAAGGTGGCCTTTCCGTTTCCGCAATTTCCGGTATAGACCAGAAGTATCCCTATCCTATAAAAATTCTCATCGCTTACTTTTCCGACTTCATATACAGCATTCCCGGAGGTAGGCGGTTTATAGAGACCTTGAAGGATCACTCAAAGGTTCCCCTCTTCATCTCCATAGATACCACGATAAACGAGACGAACGTTTACGCCGACTACATAGTCCCCGACGTAACCTACCTTGAAGGCCATTACGGCTTCCTGACTCCCCACGCTCCCGGCTGTCAGTTTACAGCCGTGAGGACGCCGGTTGTTGATCCCCTCGTCGGGAGGACGAAGGACGGAAGACCCTTCTGCCTTGAGACTTTCCTCATAGACGTCGCGAGGTACTTAAAGCTTCCCGGTTACGGTGAAAGGGCGATACCGGGTAGGGACGGGAAACTCTACCCTCTGATAAAGCCGGAGGACTACTACCTGCGCGGGATAGCGAACCTTGCCTTTAACGCAAAGGTAAAGGATGCTCCTCCTGATGAGGTAGCCTTCATTGAGGAGAACTACCCGGTCGCAAAGCATAAAGGCCTCCTTTCAGAAAAGGAGTGGAAGAAGGTTTGCACAGTCCTTGTCAGGGGAGGAGTGTTTAGACCTACGGACTCTGTCTTTGACGAGAAGGGTAACTTCCGCTTCGGTATTCCTAAGGTGTGTATCTGGAACGAGAAACTCGGGACGAGCCGTAACAGCTTGACCGGAGAGAGGCTTAAGGGAACTATCTGTTACTACCCTTCAACCGACTACTTCGGAAACGCTATTGATGAGGTAGATAAGGACTATCCCTTCAACGTGATTACCTACAAGTCTGCCCTTCACACCCAGTCAAGGACTATCTGTTACAGGCAGGCGATAGTTTATGAACCGGACTTTGAGCTTAAGGTAAACCCAGTAGACGCTGAAAGGCTGGGCTTAAAGGACGGAGATAAGGTTAGAATCTACTCAAGATCAAACCCGGAAGGGGTTATCACCGCCGTTAAAGTAACTGAACTCGTTCGTCCGGGAACGGTTGCCTACTCCCATCACTTTGGTCACTGGCAACACGGAGCTTCTCCCCTTTACGTTGAGGATGCAGAGAAGGTGTTCTTAGGGGGTAGGGAAGTTGCTAAGGGTAACTACACCAAGGTTGACCCGAGAAGGGGAGTAGGTGTTACAATGAACTTCCTGACAAGGCTTGATGAGAAGTTGTACCGTTTACCGCTTGTAGAGCCAATTGCCGGAATCCCTGACTTTAGCAGTACGAGGGTGAGGATAGAGAAATTAAAGTAGGCCGGAGGGGTGATGAGGAAGCTACTGACGGCTTTCAGCGTTGTTGTGCTGATGGTTTCTACGGCATCTTCTTCAGAAGTTACCGACCGGGAGATACTCCGGAAGTTACAGGAATTGGAAGAGAAAGTTAGAAAGCTTGAGGCCGAAAACAGAAAGCTCAAGGAACTCCTTGAAGAAAGGAGCTCCACGCTTGTAACTGCAAGGAAAAGAACAACAAAACTCAAAGTAACCGGAAGGGTTCTTTTTAGGTTCTCTCAGACTGCCGACATTGATGGGTCGGGAGGAAAGTCGGTTTACGGCGACCCGGGTAACGGTTTCACGGT
>QNYI01000165.1 GCA_003978805.1 Desulfurobacterium sp. | reverse complement strand
TTCCCCTTAGATAGAGTAGAAGAGGCCATAGAAGACATAAAAAACGGGAAGATGGTGGTCGTCGTTGACGACCCAAACCGGGAAAATGAAGGGGACTTAGTCATAGCGGCCGAGAAAGTTACCCCGGAAGCCATTAACTTCATGGCAAAGTACGGAAGAGGTCTAATATGCCTTGCCCTTCCTGAAGAGCGGTGCGACGAGCTGGGATTTGAGCCGATGACACTAAGGCCTACCGACCCGAAAGAAACCGCCTTCTGCATCTCCGTTGACGCCCACCCAAAATTTGGAACTACAACGGGAATATCGGCATACGACAGAGCCACAACTATTTTAAGAGCAATATCGCCTGAGGCCAAACCGGAAGACTTCGTAAAACCGGGACACGTCTTCCCACTACGGGCGAGGAAGGGAGGCGTCCTAAAACGCTCAGGCCACACAGAGGCCGCCGTTGACCTTGCACGCCTTGCAGGCCTTTACCCCGCCGGGGTTATCTGCGAGATAATGGACGACGACGGAACGATGATGCGCCTCCCAAAGCTCATAGATTACGCAAGAAGGCACGGCCTCAAGATTATCTCCATAGCCGACCTCATTGAGTACAGGATGAAGAGCGAAAGCCTCATAAAGAGGGAGGCAGAGGCCAACCTACCGACTATCTACGGAACTTGGAGGATATACGCCTACACCTCCTTAGTTGACAACAAAGAGCACGTAGCCCTCGTTATGGGAGAGATAAGGGAGGACGAGCCCGTCTTAGTGAGGGTTCACTCAGAGTGCCTCACCGGCGACGTCTTCGGCTCTTTAAAGTGCGACTGCCGTTCCCAGCTCCACAAGGCCATGGAGATGATCTCAAAGGAAGGTAAAGGCGTTATCGTCTACCTCAGGCAGGAGGGTAGAGGCATAGGCCTTGTAAACAAAATAAAGGCTTACCACCTTCAGGATCACGGCTTTGACACCGTAGAGGCCAACAAAAAGCTCGGATTCCCGCCGGATATGAGGGACTTCGGAATCGGAGCTCAGATACTAAGGGACCTAGGCGTGAGGAAAATGAGGTTAATGACCAACAACCCGAGGAAACTTGTAGGACTTGAAGGATACGGGCTTGAAATCGTAGAGAGAGTTCCCATAGAAGTCGGTATCTGTAAGTACAACGTAAACTACCTGAAGACGAAAAAAGAAAAGCTCGGCCACATGCTAAGCCTTGAAAATAGCACCTTGGAGGGAAGCAATGGAGGAGAGGGTAACCTTACCTGAGGACATAAAGGCAGAGCTCGGAAAAATTACCCATTCACTCAACAACCTCGTTGAAAACCTCGTTAAGGGCTACGAGGAGAGAATAGCAGAACTTGAAACAAAGTGTGAAGAGCTTGAACAGGAGAACATAGAGCTGAAGTACAAGTTGCGCCAGCTCAGTAACGACCTCAAAAACCTCAGCGAAAGGATTGCCTCAGAGTTCCTTAGGAGAGCTGAATCGGCCTTTCAGGAGGTATCAGAATCAAACCGTCAATCGGAATAACCTTAGGAGACCCCGCAGGCATAGGGAGCGAGGTTCTCTTAAAGTCTTTATTTTTCCTCCGCTCCCTACCCTTTCCCTTTTTCGTCTACGGCTCCCGTAACGTTATTGAGTTTTACTCAGAACTCCTGAACCTGCCCTCTAACCTACCTGTAGTTGACGGCGCAAAAGAAGGGGCTCCCCCGGGAATTTATCTCGTAAACGTCAGAGACAACGTCATTTTTGAACCGGGAAAAGTGGGAAAAGACTCAGGAAAAGCCCAAGTCCTCTACATAGAAAAGGCCATAGAGGACGCCAAGGAAGGAAAAATCAAAGCAATCGTTACCCTTCCGATAAACAAAGAGAGCGCAAAACTGGGAGGATTCCCATTTCCAGGACACACGGAGTTCTTAGCCCACTCTTTTGGCGTTAAAGAGTACGCGATGATGCTTGCAAACGAAAAGCTAAAGGTCGTCCTCCAGACAACCCACGTAGCCTTAAAAGACGTTCCAAACCTAATAACAGAAGGGAAAATACTCTCAAAGTTAAGGCTAATAGACAAAAGCCTCAGAAACCCCCGTATCGCCGTCGCAGGCCTAAACCCCCACGCAGGAGAAAACGGTCTTTTCGGAGACGAAGAGTTAAAAATCATTAAGCCGGCAGTAGAAAAGGCAAGAAAAGAAGGAATAAACGTCACTGGGCCTCTTCCAGCAGATACGGTTTTTGTGAGGGCCCTAAAAGGTGAATTTGACGTCGTTCTCTGTATGTACCACGACCAAGGGCTCATCCCCATAAAGCTACTCGGGTTTGGAAACAGCGTAAACGTCACCTTAGGACTTCCCATCATTAGAACCTCCGTTGACCACGGGACAGCCTACGACATCGCAGGAAAAGGCATAGCCAACCCAGAAAGCTTCAAAACCGCCGTCAAAGTGGCAGTAGAACTTACAACCCGTTGACACTTCTTAACGGAAAGCTATATTATCCACCCGCAGACATTAAGAGCCCAAAACAGGGTTGACAGAGACCCAGAAGGGTAATAGATTTAAAAATTGCGCGCCACAAAAAGGTCTTTGACAGGAGAATAAGGGGCACGCGCCTGCGAGAAGAGACCCAAAGCCCTCTAAGGGCTTTTGTTTGAGGTGAATTCCGCAGGTTTGTGATACTCCGCTGGAGAGTTTGATCCTGGCTCAGCGCGAACGCTGTCGGCGTGCCTAACACATGCAAGTCGTGGGGCAGCAGGCCCGGGTACCGTTTCACAGCGGTACCCGGGTGCTGGCGACCG
>QNYI01000047.1 GCA_003978805.1 Desulfurobacterium sp. | reverse complement strand
GGATGTTTTTCTTATACTGGTCTATGTTCCTGAGGGTATCGTGGTTTATGATGACCCTTGCAACGTTAAAAGGGTTGTCCGAGGGTTTTTGTAACTTTTTAAAGGTAATTGCCTCTATCCTCTTCTTGGCAAGAATCGTGTCCTTTATGAGCTTATTCTCTCTGTAAAGGTCTCCTATTCTGGACATTTTGTCCCCCATAGAATCGTTCTTCTATCCCACTTAACCATCTACCTCACCATGTTAATAACGGTTTGAAGGAGGTTGTCTGCTACAGTTATGATTTTGGAGGCCGCCTGAAACTGCTTTTCAAGAATCATGATTTTTGCAAGCTCTTCATCTTTGTTTACTTCAGAAACCGACGACCTTTTTTCTTTCAGGGAGCTCAAGATAGAGTTTTTTATACCTTTTGTATCCTTCGCGTTTTTTACCTCCACACCTATCTGGGAAACCATCTGAGCCACGTATTCGTTTAACGTCAGGCTGTTGTTGGCCATTATCTTCTCGTCTTTTAGAGAAGCTATTCTCAGAGCTATCTCGTTGTTGGCCTCCTCGTAGACTTTTGAGGAGGTAGCTATCAGGTTCGGATTTGAAGCGATGGCTTTGTTAACAGAAATGTCTCCGGCTCCGCTTCCGGTAAAGAAGTTAAGCCCCGTAGTTCCGCTTATTGAAAACCCTTGCCTATGAATGGAGTTAACGCTGTTTATAAGGGCTTTTGCCAAAGTATTCAGGTAGGCAAGATACTTGGGAACTTCTACGTTGTTTACTTTTAGCTCCGCTGCTAACTTCCCTTTGGTCGGCGTTACTCTTAAAGGCTTTTTACCGCTAATCCAATAAACGGATACGTAGCCGTTGGGAGAAACCGACCTTGCCAACCTCCAGTAAGTATTACCCGCAACGAGCAGGGAACCGGAAGGGCCATAAACGGTTACAGATTTATCGGGTTGCTCAATGTAAGTTATGTCTATGAGTTTGGCCAACTCGTTTAGAGCCTTCTGTCTTCTGTCCTTTAGCTCTGAAGCTTCCTTTTTAGGTCTATCCGTTTTAGAAATTGCCTCGTTATACTTTGCTATGTCCGAAAGGAGCTTGTTAATCTCGGCCAAAGTTATTCCGATATCCCTCTGAAGGGTCTTGCCGGTTTCAAAGATTCCTCTGTACTTTTCTTTTATCGCCTTTGCCAAGTTTTCCGCAGCTTGGATGAGGTTTATCCTAACTGGACTTGGAGCAGTTGTATCTGAAGAAGGAGTTGCGGCCTCGTTCGCAAGCTCTTGCCACGCATTCCAGAACTCATCAAGCCTTTGAGTTATCCCCCCCTCGTTAAGCTCGTTGAGAACGGACTCTATTTGCGACAGGGAACTTTCTAACTTGTCGTAGTAGTTGTACTCCTGAATGGTTTGGTTGATTCTCCTTTCAAGGACTAAGTCAACGCTTCTGTAAACTCTGGTAATTTCTATACCCGGATAGGGAACGGTAGCTTCTTTTGAAACTTTTTGTCTTGAATAACCTTCTGTTCCTGCATTGGTGAGGTTCTGCTCAACTACGTTCATCTCATACTGGGAAGCAAAGAGTCCCTGCTTACCTGTATTGAACATTGAGAAGATGTTCATCATCAACCCCTTCGCTTAAAGTTTCTATAACGCTAAAGGTAAGTTTAGCAACTTCCTCATGAAAGGAATAGACTTCCTTCGCTAAGGAACGAAGGTCAGAAGGTAGATTAGAAGACCTATCAATAGCTTCAGCCAACTTTTTTAAGAGTTCTTCCTCCTTTTTAAGAACAAGCTCCAGTTTATAACCATCAAGCTCCAAGAGAGCTTTTTCCCTTTCTTTTAAAAGCTGTTTATACTCTAACAGTAAGTCTTTTATCACCTAAGAAGCTCCTCCACAATGCTTTCGGCAATAGCTTTTGAATCAAGCTTATAAAGTCCTTCTTCTATAAGGAGCCTGAGTTTTTCTATCCTTTCCAACCTATTGATAGTAGTAAGGAAGGTAGAAGCTGAAATATCTGCAACCACTTGGTCATCTTTAAAAGGAGGCACATTTCTCTTCCTCTCCTTCTTTACCTGCGATTCAGGTTTACTTTCCCAAACATTCTGAAATAGGTTCGCACCTACTTTCTCTACTCCCATTTTAAAACCTCTCCGACACGTAATAAGTGACTTCCTGCTTCATCGTGGGACTATCTCCCACTCCACGGGCGTTACTTCCCCGCAGTCCACGGGTAGGGCAGACTTTTTAGGGTCTGCCAGCCTACTTAGCGCTATCTTCAATATGTTCCTCGCTGAATTTACGTCCCTGTCTATTTCTTTACCGCACTTTTGACACTTGAATACCCTTTCCGATAGAGAAACTTTTTGTCTGTTACCACAAAATGAACAGGTTTGGGTCGTAGGTTCATACCTATCAACAAACACCACAGGGACAAGAGTCGCAAGACTTCTAAGTCTTGCAGTTATTCCTCCTATCCCTGTGTTCTGTATCTGCTTGCCAAAATACCCATCTTTCCAGCTTCTGATGTCGTCGTTCTGGACTGCTATGAAGGAAAATCTTTTGAGGTAGCTTATTACTTTGTTCTGAACGTCTTTCCTCCTGTTGTTGATGTATTCCCACTCTCTCCTTATCTTCTCCTTTATCTTCCGATACCTCTTGCTCCCCTTTTGTTTCCGTGAAAGTTCCCTCTGGAGCTTCTTTAATCTTTCCGTCTCCGGGATATACCAGCTAAACTTTTCTCCGTTTGACAGGGTTAACTGGTGTTTTATTCCTAAGTCTATCCCTACAGGTTCTTTAACCTGTTTCTCCTTGATTTCCTTCAAGACCTCTTCTTTTGGAAGGTAGCAGACTACG
>QNYI01000069.1 GCA_003978805.1 Desulfurobacterium sp. | reverse complement strand
TAGATGGAACTTCTCAAACTGTTACTTCTAACTGGAGTCATACTTTTTCTCTTGAGGGAGAAACGGTTAAACCTTTTGCTTTTACTCTTAGTCGTTTATCCTTTCGTACTCTCCCTATTCTTCATAACCTCCCGTTACAGGATAGTTTTAGTTCTCTTCCTGCTTCCTCACGCTGCCTACCTTTTAAGGAACTTGAAGGAGCTACCAAGGTTTCCCCTGAAACTTGCTCTTATTTTCTTGTCTTCTTTTCTGGCTTTTAAGATTTCGAACTTGACTCTTCCTCAACTTCAGAAAAAAGCAATGGAGAGAGCCTACGTAAAGAGAGTCTTCTTTGCAAGCAGGATAGGGAACATAGAGAGGAAACTGCAGGCTACCGATTCCCAAATGGAGAGGAAAAGGCTCCTACTGCGGGAAGCCCGTCTCTTCTATTTAGCTGGAATGAAAGAGGTCGGGAACTTCCTCAGGGAAAAAGCCCTATCTGTTAAAATCAAGGACGTCAAACAAAGAAGGAGGGCGAAGAATGAACGTGCGGGAGATAGCCAAAAGGAGTAAAGAGGTAAGTTACAGGCTTATAGATATTTCAACGGATGTAAAGAACAGGACGCTCCTAAAGGCTGCTGAGCTCATAGAGGAGAAGGCAGATCTAATTCAAAGGGAAAACCGGAAGGACTTAAGCGCCGGTGAAGAGAAGGGACTCTCTAAAGCTATGCTTGATAGGCTTCTCTTGAACGAAAAGAGGATAAAGGGGATGGTTCAGGTTTTAAAGGACGTTGCATCCCTCAACGACCCTGTCGGTGAGATTGTAAAAATGTGGAAAAGGCCAAACGGCCTCAGGATAGGGAAGATGAGGGTTCCCCTCGGCGTTGTCGGGATAATTTATGAGTCAAGGCCAAACGTTACGGTAGAGGCAGCTTCTCTGTGCATAAAGAGCTCCAACGCCGTAATCCTTAAGGGAGGTTCTGAGGCGATAAACTCCAACAGGGTTCTCGTTAATATCCTTAAGGAGGCTGCCGCCTCTGAAGGATTCCCCGAGGAGGCAATTCAGTTCATAGACACAACCGATAGGTCTGCCGTTAAGGAGATGCTCCAGCTTGACGAGTTCATAGACGTCGTAATTCCAAGGGGTGGTGAGGGACTGATAAGGTTTGTGGCAGAGAACGCGAGGATGCCCGTTATAAAGCACTATAAAGGTGTTTGCCACGTCTTCGTTGACGAGTTTGCAGACCTTGAAAAGGCTTGGAACATCTGTTTTAACGCAAAGGTTCAGAGGCCGGGCGTCTGCAACGCTATGGAGACAATGCTCGTCCACAGTAAGATAGCCGACGCCTTTTTACCTACGATGATAGAGATGTTTAAAAAGGTTAAGGTTGAGCTCCGCGGGTGCGAGAGGACGGTTAAGTACGATCCCGACTACATAAAGCCTGCAACAGAAGAGGACTGGTACGCCGAGTACCTTGACCTGATACTTGCGGTGAAAATAGTTGACTCCCTTGACGAAGCGATAGAACACATAAATACCTACGGTTCCCACCACAGCGACGCTATCGTTACGGAGAACTACACCAACGGGATGAAGTTCATAAACAGGGTGGACTCTGCTGCCGTATACATAAACGCTTCAACCCGCTTTACCGACGGTAACGTCTTTGGGCTCGGCGCAGAGATGGGAATTTCAACGGACAAGGTTCACGTAAGGGGGCCTATGGGCCTTGAAGACTTAACAATCACAAAGTACGTAATCTTCGGTGACGGACAGATAAGGGAGTAAACCTTGATAAGCAAGCCGGAAGTCGGGACGTTTTTCTTCTGGTTCTTCTTTATCGTTACTGTTGTGTGGACTCTCGTTGCAATCTTTCAGAAGCTCTGGGAGATACTGAGAAGGAGAGGGGATTGAAGGCTCTCTTTGGGGGAAGCTTTAACCCTGTCCACTTTGGACACCTCATCTTAGCAAGGGACGCTCTTGAAACCTTAAATCTGGAAAGGGTTATCTTCGTTCCGGCCTACCTTCAGCCCTTAAAAGGAGAGCTCCTCATTCCCCCTGAGGTAAGGCTTGAACTTCTAAAGGTCTCCCTTAAAGGGGAAGAGGGGTTTGAAGTTTGGGACTACGAGTTAAGGAAGGGAGGGATTTCCTACACGGTTGAGACCTTGAGGGAGTTCCACAGGGTATACGGCGAAAAGCCCCTGTTTATGATGGGGGCAGATTCCTTTAACTCCTTCCACCTCTGGAGGGAGCCGAGGGAGATATTAAGACTTGCGAGAGTTCTCGTTTTCTACCGCCCGGGATATCAGCTTAAGGTAGAAGAGGTCTTGGAGGAGCTCGGGGTGACTTTACGGTGCGTGACAGTGAGTTATGGGGAAAAAGCTTTAATCGGGGAAGATGTAGATTTGCTCATCTTCAAGGGAAGAGCTCTGGAGATAAGTTCAACAGAAATAAGAAATAGGCTAAAATCGGGGAGGCCGATTTCCTTCTTTTTACCAAAAGAAGCAGAAAGAATACTGCGGAGGTGGTGGGAAGATGCCTTTCAGGAAGATGTTCAACAAGATGACCCTGAGGGACATCCCTAAGGAGGAATTAGAAGGAAAAAAGGTATTTGTAAGGGTTGACTTTAACGTTCCGATTGAAAACGGCGTCATCCAGAACGATAAACGCATCCGTGCAGCTCTCCCTACAGTTAACTACCTCATTGACCACGGTGCTAAGGTTGTCCTCTGCTCCCACCTTGACAGACCTAAGGGCTGGGATCCTAAGCTCACCCTAAAACCGGTAGCCGAAAGGCTTTCAAGACTCTTAGAGAGGGATGTTAAGTTTATCCCCGACTGTGTCGGGGAGGAAGTTGAGTGGGAAGTTGAGAACCTGAAGCCCGGCGAGGTTGCTCTCCTTGAAAACGTAAGGTTTTATAAAGAAG
>QNYI01000044.1 GCA_003978805.1 Desulfurobacterium sp. | reverse complement strand
GCTTTAAGGAGTTTTCTATCCTCTTTAAGGTTCTCTCTTTACCAAGGAGCTCTGCCAAAATCGGGAGCTCTACACCACTTGTCTTCCCGGTTAACCCGATTCTTATCGGCATAAAGAGGTTCTTGCCCTTAACGCCGAGCTCTTTTCCAACTTCCTTTACCAGCTTCTTGAAGCTCTCCTGAGAGAGCTCCCCTTCAAACTCTTTGAGTCTTTCGTAAAAGAGCTTAATAACTTCTATCCTCTGCCCGTTCTCAGAGATAAACTCCTTTGCCTCTTCCGTAACTATAAAATCGTCGTTTAAGAAGGTCTCCATGTAGGTAGGGGCATCTGAAAGGAGGGTAAAGTACTCCCTTGTAACTTCAACCACCTTCTCCAGCCACTCTTTTGAGAACCGGGAAAGGTCAAAGCCTGCCTTTTCAAGGTAGGGTAGAAGGAGCTCTGTCAGCTTGTCTACCGGGTAGTTCCTTATGTAGACTTGGTTCATCCAGTTTAGCTTTGTCGTGTCAAAGACTGCCGGCGCGCTGTTTACATCTTCTATGTCAAACCTTTCTATGAGCTCCTCCATTGAGAGGATTTCCTTTCCGTCCTTCGGATACCAGCCAAGGAGTGCCAAGAAGTTGGTGAAGGCCTCCGGGAGATATCCTTTCTCTCTGAACTCCTTTACCGAGGTTGAACCGTGGCGTTTTGATAGTTTGCTCCTGTCGGTTCCGAGTATCATAGGTAGGTGGGCAAACTTTGGAGGTGTAAAGCCGAAGGCCTCGTATAGGAGAAGCTGTTTTGGAGTGTTTGATATGTGGTCTTCTCCCCTTATAACGTGGGTTACCTTCATGAGGGCGTCGTCAACGACGACAACGAAGTTGTAGACTGGCATTCCGTTAGAGCGGACAATCACGAAGTCACCGCCGAGCTGTCTGCTGTTTATCTCTATCCTTCCCTTTACAAGGTCGTCAAATACGATAGTTCTATCCTCAGGGACTTTAAACCTCAGAACAGGCTTTCTACCTTCTTTCCGTAACCTTTCTCTTTCTCCTTCCGTTAGGTGTCTGCACTTTCCGGTGTACCTTGGGGGTTCTCCCCTTTCAAGCTGTTCTTTTCTCATTGCTTCAAGCTCTTCCGGGGTACAGTAGCACTCGTAAACGAGTCCTTTCTCTTTTAGCTTTTCAACGTATTCCCTGTATATGTCAAGCCTCTCTGACTGCCTGTAAGGGCCAAAGTCTCCTCCTACGTCGGGCCCTTCATCCCACTCAATTCCCATCCACTTTAAGGCCTCGTATATGACGTTAACTGCCTCTTCGCTGTGCCTTTCTGTGTCGGTATCTTCAATCCTCAGGATTAGCTTTCCGCCGTGGTGTCTTGCAAAGAGGTAGTTAAACAGGGCAGTCCTTGCGTTCCCAACGTGCATAAAACCTGTCGGGCTTGGGGCGAACCTTACGCGAACCATGGGAGTCCTCCGGTAGCTGGGGATTTTGTCCGCAAAATTCTAACAGTTATAATTAAGCTATGGAGAAGAAGGCGGTAGCTTTAAAGTACGAAAGGGAAAAGGACGGAGCTCCGAAGGTTTTAGCGAAAGGTAGGGGGATTCTTGCAGAGAAGATAGTTGAGTTGGCAAAGAAGCACTCTATACCGGTTATAGAGGACAGCGAGCTGGTTTCCTTCTTGGTTTCACTGGAGGTGGGAGAGGAGATACCTCCCTCCCTTTATAAGGCTGTTGCTAAAGTGCTGGCAGTTGTCTACTCGGCTACTCGCCGAGGATATCCTTCAGGATAGCCTCACTAATTCTGTGGACGTCAATGGCGTAAGTTCCCTCTGAGAGAGCTCTCTTTATTTCCTCTACTTTTTCCCGGGGTGACGGCTGGAGTTCCTCAACCTGAGAGGAGAGCCCCTCAGATAGCGTTACCATTACCCCTTCCGTCTCCTCTTTTGAAATGGAATCGGGAGACCCTTTCCGTGCCTTTCTGGTCTGACCGACTTCCTCCTTAATGGCTGTAAAGAACTCAGAAAGAATCCTGTCTACTCTCAACTGGCAACCCTCCACTACTTTCCCTACCTTCCATTATCGGAAGAAGGGACGCTTATTTTACCACCAGATTTCTTCTTTTGCTTCAAGAACGGTCTCAATTATGACGATGATTACCGAGAAGATGTTGGCCACGAGAGCTCCCCAAGCGAGGGCTTCCACAAGTGACATACGAGCTCCCATCTCGTAGAAGATGAGCGCCGGAATGAGGTGTAGGTCTGCTGCTAAGCTCGTGGCCAAGAGCTCCGCGCTTAGGGTTTTCTTACTACCCAGCTTGAGTAGAGTGGCTATCAGGTTGAAGGTAACGGAGGCTATCAGCTCGTAAGGGTCTCCATCGTATACAAAACCTACCGTTGTCGTGAGGGACATCATGATAAAGAACGCCGTTCCGACTTTACCCCAGTCCATTTAGTCTCTCCTTTATTTTTTTCTTTAGCATTGCACCCCTTGAGGAAACTCTTCCTTTAAAGAGAACTTTGACAGCCTCCTGTAGTTTATCCTTTGTTGCAACCACGACCAAGATGTCCAGCGGGTCAATAACCACTTCTCCGCCGGGGGTGAATATTACTCTTCCGTTGGACTTCTTTACGGCAATGACGGTAATACCGAACTTCTTCCTCAGGTCAATGTCCTTTAGTGTCTTTCCGACGATAGGGGAGTCTACCTGAACGACCAGCTCCTCTATGTCTATAAGGGTGTGTTCGCCGAAGAGTATTTCCTCTAATAGGGACTTTTCGCCGAATATCGGAGGTTTCCTAGCCAGTATTGCCATTCGTTTTGAGATTATTGACGGTATTGTTTCAACGTAGTCAGCTCCAACGAGCTTTAGCTTTTCCTTGAATTTGTCTTTCTTTACGAGGGCAAGGATAAAGAATGGATAGATGTTGTTT
>QNYI01000140.1 GCA_003978805.1 Desulfurobacterium sp. | reverse complement strand
AAATCTGTTTTTAAGCTTGGGGTGATGTGTTCAACGTAGAGTGACAGGTCTTTTGAGAGTGAGGAGGTTTTAAGTAGTAGTTGTAGTTGTTCATCGCTGTTGGGAATTCCCACGGCACAAGCTCTTTTCATACAGTTCCCCTCCAAAGGTATTGTTTTTGCTTTTTTTGTATATCTCTGCTAATTATAACAGCTACTTTAACGGAAAACAGAATTTTATAAAATAGAATTAAGTTGGTAGAAGTGTGAGGAGGGAAAATGGAGACAAACCTTCTGAAAGAAGTCAAGGAGCTCTTGGAGCTCATAGATTCCTTTAAATCCGAGGTTACGAAGATTTCCCAGCAGAAAGAGGGTTTTAAAGCTGTTAGTCACCACATTGATACGGCAATCTCTGAGAGTGAGGAGGCAACGAAGAAGGTGATAGATTTGATAGGGAGCTCCCTTGAAGCAGTTCAGGAAGTTCTCTCTTTCCTCAAGGAACTTCCCGAGGGTGAAAAAAGGGAAAGGGCGGAGGAGCTCCTCTCCCGCACGCTTAAAGATTTGATGAACGCTTTAACGCTCCTTGAGTTTCAGGATATCTTAGCCCAAAGGTTACTTAAAATTAAGGAGTTCCTCTCTGAACTTGAAAAGAGTATCCTGAAGATCGTTATCTTGGTGGGTATAGAGGAGAGTGAAGACGGAAAGAAGGAGGACCTTCAGAGAAAGCTGGAGGAGCTTCAGTGGAAGAAGGAGATATCTCAGGATGAAGTGGATGAAATAATGAAACAGTTCGGGATGTAGGGGCTACCATGAAGGTGAACGTTCCTGACGAGCTCAGAGAAATCCTTGAGGAGTTTTTAGTAGAGGCCGAAGAGATACTTGAAAGCCTTGACCAAGACCTTGTAGACCTTGAGAATAACCCTCAGGATAAGGAACTCTTAAACAAAATATTCCGGGGAATGCATACCCTTAAAGGGGGAGCCGGCTTCCTCAACCTCACCCCGATAGTGGAGATAGCCCACAGAATAGAGGACGTCTTCAACAAACTCCGGAACGATGAGTTGAATCTTACCCCCGAACTTATGGACGTTATCTTGGAGGGGATAGACCAGCTAAAAGTTGCCCTCCAGATGCTAAAGGAGAGTGAGGAGCTCCCCGATGTGGAGGAGATTCAGCCCCTCCTCTCAAAGCTTGATGCCGTCCTTAAAGGTGGAGAGCTCCCGGAAAAGGGTGAAGAAAAAGGAAGGAAAACAGAGGGAGAAGAGGTAGAGTTTGTAGATGGAATATCGGAAGAGCTTAAAAAGCTAATTCTGCAGTTTCCCGGTAAAGACCTTGCCGGTATCCTTGAAGAGATTATCCTGATGCCCCCCGATGAACGTCCAATGGAGGTGATACCGGAGATTGAGAAACTGATAGAGGAGGGGAAGGACGTTAAAGACCTCATAAAACGTAAGGAGAAAAAAGAAGAGACACCACCTCCTCAAGTAAAAGAGAGTTCGTCTCCTTCGCCTGCCAAAAAGCAGTCGGACAAAAAGCAGGCAGAAAAGAAAACCTCTGAGACCATTAGAGTTGACGTTGAGCGTGTAGAGAACCTTATGAACCTTGTCGGGGAGATAGTCCTTGACAGGAACAGGATACTGAGGGTGACCGCCGACGTTGACAAGGAGTGCAGGAGCGAAGCAGTTGAAAAGCTCATAGAAGCTGTAACGAGTCTTGATAGGACTGTCAGCGACCTTCAGGTTGCCGTTATGAAGTTAAGGATGCAGCCGATAAAGAAGATATTCAGCAAATTCCCGAGGGTTGTCAGAGACCTTGCTCGGAAACTCGGCAAGAAAGTCCAGCTCGTCATAGAGGGTGAAGATACAGAACTTGACAGGTCTATCCTTGATAAGCTTGAAGACCCGCTTATCCACCTTGTTAGAAACGCCGTTGACCACGGGGTAGAACCTCCGGAGGAAAGGGTCAAGAAAGGAAAGCCTGAGACAGGAACCATTAGGCTTTTTGCTTTCCACGAGGGAGACCACATCGTTGTCGGTATAGAGGATGACGGCAGAGGTATTGATCCGGAGAAGGTGAAGAGAAAAGCCCTTGAAAAAGGCCTCATAACGCCGGAGCAGGCAGCCCAGATGACCGATAAGGAGGCCTATGAGCTCCTCTTCCTGCCGGGATTTTCTACAGCCGAAAAGGTAAGCGACGTCTCCGGAAGGGGCGTCGGCATGGACGTTGTTGCAAGCACTATCCACTCCTTAAGGGGTTCAATAGAGATAGACAGCGAGCTGGGTAAGGGGACGACTATCCTTTTAAAACTTCCCCTGACTGTGGCCATCATAAGAACTCTCATGATAGGCATAAGGGGACAGGTTTACGCCGTTCCCCTTCACTCTGTTGTTGAGGTTGTAAGGTACGATGAGAGCCTTGTAAAGGAGGTCGGGAGCTTTAAGAGTTTTATGCTGAGGGACGAGGTTTTACCCCTCTTTTCCCTCAACGAGCTTTTAGAGGTTGAAGACGAAGGAGAAAAGCACTTCATCGTAATCGTAAAGGTAGGAGAAAGGCTCATAGCCGTTTCAATAGAAGCTCTCTACGGTGAGGAAGAGATAGTCATCAAGTCCCTCGGGGAGCTCCTTGCAGACATTCCCGGTATCGCCGGAGCAACGATCGCCGGTGATGGGCGTGTCGTTTTAATCTTAGACCTTAACTCCCTACTTTCAGACTACAAGGTCAAGCTAATGGGAGTAAAGAGATGAGCCAGCAGGAAAAAAAGGAGATAAACGTTGTCGGCGTTGAAGAGCTCATAGGTGAGGTTCACGAGAGGGAGATTCAGGTAATTGCCTTTAAGCTGAGGGAAGAGCTTGTGAGCGTTCCCATAGAGCAGGTGGTAGAGATTACTAACAACCGGGACATAACGCCGGTTCCAAAAGCTCCCTCATTTGTT
>QNYI01000075.1 GCA_003978805.1 Desulfurobacterium sp. | reverse complement strand
GCCGAACTCGTAGTTCACCTCTGGGTCAAAGAGCTCCTGAACTTGAAAATTACCTTTTCCGAGCTTCTTAGCTATGTACTTTCCCGTAAAGGGCATTATTTGCATAAGACCGATAGCTCCTGAACGGGAGAGGGCTCTCTCGTTAAATAAACTCTCTTGACGGGCAAGGGAAAGGGATATCAGGTCACTTCCAAAGAGAGGAGGAGCAGGGTAGAGAACCCTCAGGAGGAAAGGTCTCTCTTTAAGCAGATCCTTAAAAAGAGTAGCCTCCTTTAGAGCTCTGCCGTAAGCGCCACAGAGGTAGTGGGCAACTGCAAGGTCTGGGGATGGAGCTCCCATCAGCGAGATAACGTCACACCTCCCCTTTTTAAGGAGGAGCCTTAACCCTGAATCCCCTATTCTGTACTCCGTAGGTTCTTTAAAGCCGTAATCGGCCTCTTCGGGGCTTAAAAGCAGGGTGTAAAAGCTTAACCCCTTCCCGTTAAAGGTGAGCTCTCGTTTTAAGTACTTTCTGGATATGGAAACCCTCCAAGCCTCATACTTTTCCCCTTTAAGTTGGGAGAGCTCTTTTAGGGCTTCCCTGTACTTTCCTGAAAGTAGCTCCCTCTTCACGCGGTACTCGGCGTAAAGGTCTGGGTAGCGCTCCCTTACAAGGGAGAGGAGCTCTTCCAACTCTTCCGGAAACCCGTAGAGGAACCTATTAAGGAGGTAAACCGTAAGGCCTCTTTTTACCCCCTCTGAGATGGACAAGGTTAGAACCTTTCTGTAGTAGTAGAGCTTCTCTGACGGACTTTCAGAAAGGTAGGTAAGGTAAACAAATTTCTTCGGAACTAAAGAGGTTTCAAGGAACTCCTTAGCTTCTCTCTTTTTCCCCTGTTTTAAGAGGAAAAGTCCCCTTAGGTAGGTGTAGTAAAAGTCTTCCCGTAGGTAGGAGAGGTAGAAACTGGCCGTATCAAAGTCCCTCTCAGAGAGAGCTCTTAAAACTTTCTTCCTTAGGATGGAGGGGGTGAAAAAGGGAGTCCAGTTTCCCAAGTTCTCTATCAGGATATCCTCGTCAAGGGCGTTTGTCTCTGAGAAAACCTTTTTAAAGAGCTTTAAGCTCTCATCTTTCTTCCCTACCCTTTTTAGGGCAACGGCCTGCTCAAAGGCAACGTAAGGATTTTGAGCTACCTCAGATAGCTTAAGGATGGGGTCGTAACTACCCAAGCTAAAACAGGAGTCTACAAATAGGAAGAGGGCAGGGGTTTTAAGTTCGGTAGATTTAAAAGAGGTGTAAAACCCTTCAGAACAGAGGTTCCCTTCCCTAAGGTAGCTTAAGAACTCTCTGGCTTTTTCTTCCTTAAGGGCGTAAGACGTAAGGGGAAGCAGAGTAAGGAAAATAAAAAACAGGAACTTTTTCATGCCGAAATTATACCCGACCGGAGATGAAAAATACGTAGTCCTTATCTGAAAGTTCTAAATCATCGGCAGGGGAAACGATGAGGTTTCCACTCTTCTCTACGGCAATCGGAAGGAGGTTATGTTTCCTGAGGTAAGCAAGGAGCTCTCCAAATGTAGAAAAGTTCCCTAACTCCTTAACCAAAACCTTCCTCAGTACTCCCTCCTTCGTAAGGAGGTTCTCAATAAGCTTTGCAGAGCCGGGGGTTGAAATACTCGTAAAGATCAACCTTCCTATCACCTTACCGTAGATAAAGACTGAGGTGACTCCGAGGCGTTTCTCAAAGACTTCTGCGTTCTCGTCGTGGAGAACCTCAACGTAGATTTTCGCTCTCGGGTTTAGGGTCTTTACGAGCATGGCCGTAAGAGCCGTTCTTGCATCAACGTTCCTGTCCGATAGACCCTCCTTCCTCTCTCCTAAGATAACAACTTCCCTTGCATTCTGAATAGAAACCTCTTGGAGAACGCTCTCTTTCGTGAAGTCTCCCCTTTTGTAGAGGATGTACTTGCTTATATCTACGCCCAGCTCCGACCTTTCCATCTCGGTTATAAGAACTACTGGCCTTTCCCTATCAAGTCCGGTTTTTATTATCTCCTCAACGAGTTCCTCACCGCTTTCACTCCAACCGCAAATTACAAGGTGGTCTTTGAGCCTGTCCATCTTTAAACCTTCCCCTTTCAGTATGTTCATCCTATTTATGAGAGTTGCAGAAAAGGTAGCCGTTAAGGCAGAAACAAGGACTATCCCTCCGCTTATGAGGAGAGACGCCAAGAACTTTCCTTCCCTTGTTATCGGCGTTATGTCCCCGTAACCGACAGTTGATATCGTCACTATTCCCCAGTAGAGGGCTTCAAAGAGGGAGTGGAAGGCCTTATTGCCGGCGTTATACTCATAAATGTAGACGGTCAACGAGATGGTCACTATCCAAAGAACCAGCGTTATAACTATGAAGGAGATTATCGGAGCTTCCTCCTTCACGGCAATAAGGAGACTCCTTATAGCGTAAGTGTAGCGGAAGATTTTCAACAACCTCAGAAGCCTTAAAAGGCGTAAGGTTCTAAAGGGCCTGAAAATGGGAAGTATCGTCAAAAGGTCAATAAGGGAGTAAGGTTTTAACATCCAACGTAGTTTCGGTTTAAGGGCAGAAAAGAGAGCTCTGGCAAGGTTACCGGACTTGTCAAGGCCTTCCTTAAAGTCGTCCCAGAAATCAGAGATTACCCAAAGCCTGAGGAGGTATTCAACGGCGAAGAAGGCAAGGGCAATCTCCTCATAGTGGTCAAAGAGGGAGTGAAGGTCTGAGGGAAGGGGTATGTTTATCCAGAGCTCTATGATAACTGGAATGGAGGAGGTAACAACGATAAAGAGGGCAAACACATCGTAGAGAAGACGGTAGGGCCCTGTGTCGCTTTCAAGGAGGTTGTAGAGCCATATCTTTAATTTTTTTATCCTTGATGACAGTCTCGTTCTAAGGTT
>QNYI01000036.1 GCA_003978805.1 Desulfurobacterium sp. | reverse complement strand
TGTACCTCTCTTTTTCCGGGAGTACCTTTTCAAGCTCGGGGAGACAGGCGACAACGTCAGGGTCTTGGTGGTGACAAACTATGTACTTAACATCCTCAAGGTTGACCAAGTACTTTACCTTCCTTAAGGTCTCCTTGAAAGTTATCAAAGAACCGGGGTCTATCAGGACGGACTCCCTACCGTTCCTTATCAGGTAGGTGTGGCACTGGAATATATCTCCCTCTATGTAGTGGCCAACCCAGAACGTTTCCTCGGCAATTTCAACCGGTTTACTTAAGTCAACTTTCATCTTTAATCCCTGTGATAGGGGTTACCTTTTATTATCTGGTCAGCCCTGTAGATCTGTTCAAGGAGAACGATCCTTGCAATGTCGTGCTGTAAGGTGAACCTTGAGAGGGAGAGTAAGAGGTTACTCCTCTCCTTTACCTCCTCAGAAAGTCCCTCAGCACCGCCTATAACGAAAGTTATAAAGGGATGTTTGACGAGGAAAGAGGCAAACTGTCGGGAGGTCATTTCTCTACCGCGCTCATCAAGGGCAACGGTAAAGCCTTTAAACTTTTCAAGGAGCTTCTTTCCTTCCTCTTCTCTACTCCTACCTTTTTTTACCTCACAGAGCTCTAAGAACCTAATCCTCCTCAGGTAGTAGTCCTGAGCCTCCTGCAGGTGGCTGGCTATCTTTCCGACTGCAACGAGCCTTATCTTCAAGCTTGAATCTCCTCTGAAACGAGCTCGGAGACTTCCACCCTCGGAGCGTCCATCCAGAGGGATTCTAAGTTGTAGAGCTCCCTTACCTCCGGCCTAAAGATGTGAACGATAACGTCACCGTAGTCTATGAGAATCCAGTTGGCACTCTCGTAGCCTTCTACGCTTAAAGGCAGAATTCCCCTTTCTTTTAACTTCTTCTTAATCTCGTCTGCTATCGTTCGGGCGTGAGTATCGGAAGTTGCAGAGAGGACGACGAAGTAGTCTGAAAGGGTCGTAAGTTCCCTGAGGTCTATAACGACGGGATTTTCGGCCTTCTTATCAAGGGCTACCTTTAAAGCGGTTTTTAGCTTCTGCAAAGTATCCAAAACCGTCCTCCTTATAAGGTTTCTTTTATCTTCCACCAGAGCGAACGCTTTAAAGGATTCACCACCGGCTCAACGTTGAGTATCCTCTCCCCGCTTAATATCCTCCTCGCCTTTATACCGTAAGGGGAAGTCGGGAAACTCTTCGCCACCTCTGAAAGTATTTTCTCTCCTATCCTCCTATTTTTCCTCGCCACCTCCTTCCACCCTTCAATATCCCTGCGAAGGAGCTCTATCCTGTTCCTTGCCACCTTCCTCTCCTCGGCATCCTCGGACTTTAACCTTCCCTTTTCCCTCTCAAGTTCTCTCTCCAGCCTGTCTATCTCCTCCTGAGCCTGAAGGGGGGTAAAGTAGTAAGCCCTTCCGAGGAGGTACTTAACCCTATCCTCTGGCAGGACGTCTGAGTACTCCCTTAGAGCTCTCTCATACCTTTTAACGGAGGCCGTAAACTTGTGAACCATATCGTAAGTTCCGGCTATGTAGAGTTCATGCTCGGCAAGGATCCTTCTGGTTACCCTCCTGTACTCCCTCGCCTTAGAGGCGCGACCGTCTTCAGGGTAACGCTTTAAAAACTCGTTAAAGATGTTGTAAGCCTTCTCGGTAAAAGTTTGATCCCACTCAGGGCCCTTTATCAGGTTAAGGTAGGAAACTCCGAGCCTAAAGAGGGCATCCTTAGCAAAGGGGGAAGCCGGGTAGAGCTCCAAGAACTCCTCGTACTGGATGGCTGCCTCCTCAAAGTTGCCGTCGTTAAAGTAGGCATTCGCCAGAGCAAACTTTGCTTTCTCCTTCTCCTTCGGAGAGAGCTCTCCCTCAAGGGCTTTCTCTAAATAGTTTTCAGCCTTTGCCCAATCCTCCTTCTTAACGGCCTCAAAGCCTTTCCGATAGAGGCCTTCGGTAGTCTGGGGAATTCTTTCACAGGAAAAGGCCAAAACTAAAGCCAAAAAGAAGAGTCGGCTTCTCAAACCCATCCTCCGCTATCCTTTCACAACCATGAACTTCTCAACGTGGTAGTGCTCAACGGGAATCACCCTAATCTCGTAGCCAAATACCTCTTCAATCCTGTCAATTATATCTTTTTCATCTACTTTCAGCTTTTCAACAACAGTCGGGTTGGCGTAAACTTTTATCAGCTTACTCTTTCCCCCGGCCTTAATTGAGGATATGATCTCCCTCTCTATCTCAAAGGCAACAGTTTCAGCGGACTTAACCCTTCCCTTTCCCTCGCAGTAGGGGCACGTCATAGTTAACGTTTTACCGAGGCTCTTCTTAACCCGCTTCCTCGTCATCTCAACGAGACCAAGGTCTGACATACTGACGATCTTTGTCTTAGCCCTGTCCTTTGAGAGCTCCTCCTCCAGAGTTTTAATCAGGAGCTCCTTGTTCTCTTCCTCCTTCATATCTATGAAGTCTATTACGATAATCCCCCCTATGTCCCGAAGCCTGAGCTGTCTCGCAATCTCTTTCGCAGCGGCAAGGTTTATACTTAAAGCGGTCTCCTCCAACGTCTTTGTTTTCCTGAACTTACCGCTGTTAACGTCTATTGAAACGAGGGCTTCCGTTTCATCAATTACTATGTACCCTCCGTTTTTAAGGTAGACCTTACGGGAAAGTGCTTTTTCAATAGCCTTCTCCACCCCGAACCGCTCAAAAAGGGGAACGTCTCCCTCATAGAGTTTTATCCTGCCCAATAGCTTAGGAATGAAAGCTTTGGTGAAGTTAAGGGCTCTCTCATACTCGGTTCTTGAGTCAATTATCACTTCTGAAACGTCGTCGGTAAGGAGGTCCCTTAAAGTCCGGGGAACGATTTCTAAGTCCTGATAGAGGAGAAGGGGAGGGGGTTTACTCTCCGCCTTCTCTACAAGCCCCTTCC
>QNYI01000099.1 GCA_003978805.1 Desulfurobacterium sp. | reverse complement strand
TGCCCGCTGATACTTCTCGTATATGTATTTCCTGAGCTCCTCGGTTGTTGCATACCTTAGGTAGAAGCTGTTGACTTTCAGCTTAAAAAGGTCGGGTCTTGAAACTTCCACTATAACTTTATCTCCCCTTAAGTATACTTTCAGGTCGGGAGTTATCCTGAGGTTGTGGTCTCCGAGGTTACCAGGTTTGGGGTCAAGTCTCCTTAAGAGCTTTAAGAAGTCCTCAAGCTCTTTGGAGGTAAGGCCTGTCTCTTCCTGAAACCCCTTTTTACCCTTTTTAAGGAGCTCCAACTTGTCAAGGGCGGATATGAACTTTTCGGGAGCTCCGAGCTCTTTTAGCTGTGCTTTAAAGGCTTCCTTTACCGAGTAAGAGCCACAGCCGACAGGAGTTAGCCCTTTAACCAGTTCCCGAACTTTTTTAACGGTCGTAACTGAAACGGAGAGCTCTCTGGCGATCTCTTCTTCCCGTAGCTTTAAAAAGCCGTTTTCGTCAAGGTTCTCAATTATTGTCTTTGCGACTTCAAACTCTTTCCCGTCAAGCTCCAACCTTGCCTGTTTAAGTAGTGATTCCCGCAAAGAAGTTCTGGCCGGAATTACAACTTTTTCCTCTTCCTCTGCGGGGAATACGTTACCCCCTTCAAAGACGAACTCAGGAATACTTTCCTCTTCTACCTTCCTCTCTGTATCTTCACCTTCCTCCACCTCTAAGAGGGGGTTCTCCTCTATCTCGTTCTTTACGGCCTCTTCAAGTTTTAAAAGGGGTAGTTGAAGAATTTCAAGGTGGAGGTAGATTCCGGGGGTCAGTTTGAGCTGTAGAGAGAGTTTCAGGTCGTAGCGTAATCCCTGTTCCATACGCTCCCGTTTGCTTTGATAGAATTTTTAGCATGAAGAGAATATATGTTCTCTCCCTCATTGTATCACTGGTAGTCTTCATTACCGCCTGTGGAGTTGTAAGGACTTCTCCCTTCGGAGATAAGTCGTTCATTCTCATACCGACTCCACAGGAAGTAAGCATTGGTAGGCAGGCTGCAAGGCAGATAGAGAGGAAGGTAAATCTCTGTAAAGACCCTGTTATTAATGAGTACGTTGCCTTTGTGGGAAGGAGGATAGCGGCTGTTAGTGACAGGCACGATGTTATCTACCACTTCAAAGTCATAGAGTCTGAGGAGCTCAACGCTTTTGCCCTTCCCGGAGGTTGGGTATACATCTACACCGGCCTTCTCCGCCACCTCAGAAACGAAGCGGAGCTTGCCTTCGTCTTAGGTCACGAGGTTGGCCACATCGTTGGAAGGCACGCTGTTAGGAGACTTCAGTTTATCTACGGCATAGACTTTATACTCTCACTGACCTTTAGGGGAAAGGAGCTTTCCCCGGCAGAGACCAAGTTAATCAACATCCTCCTCAACCTTGTTGTGGCCGGCTACAGCAGGAAAGAAGAGCTTGAAGCCGATGCAATGGGTGCCTATTATACGGGGAAGGCAGGCTGGAATCCCCAAGCCTCTATTGAAACTATTGAGCTCCTTGACTCTCTTATGAAATTTAGGCCTTCCGGCATAACGGAGCTCTTTATGGATCATCCCACCAATAGGAAAAGGGTAGAGAACCTTAAACGTTGGGTAGCTACCTTTCCAAAGCAGTGGCTACAGAACCCCTTAAACGAAGAAAGGTACAAGGAGAAGGTTTTGAGGAGGCTAAAAAGTGGACGTTGTGGATGAAGCAAGGCGGGTAATCTTGGAAGAGGCAGAGGCCTTAAAGAGGCTTGCCGAGAACCTTGATGATAGCTTTAAAAAGGCAGTTGACATAATTCTTAAGACGAAGGGAAGGGTTGTCCTTACAGGAGTGGGGAAGTCCGGTCTTATATGTAAGAAAATAGCTGCTACCCTGTCAAGTACCGGAACGCCGGCCTTTTTCCTCCACCCTGCCGATGCTGTTCACGGTGACCTCGGGATGGTCAGGGGTGACGATACGGTTATTGCCGTTTCAAACAGCGGAGAGACGGAGGAGCTCCTTAACGTTGTTCCTATAATAAAGAGCTTCGGCATTCCCGTTATAGCCGTAACTAACAACCCGAACTCTTCCTTAGCAAAGCTTGCAGACGTTACCCTCCTCTTACACGTAGAAAAGGAGGCTTGTCCCCTTGGCCTTGCTCCCACTACCTCAACGACTGCAACGCTTGCCCTTGGGGATGCAGTTGCGGCTGTCCTTATGAAATTGAAAGGTTTTACAAGCAGTGACTTTGCAAAGTTCCATCCGGGGGGTAAGCTCGGTATAAGGCTTTCAAAGGTGAAAGACCTTATGAGAACCGGTAAAGAGATACCTATGGTTTCTCCGGATACGGCCTTAAAAGACGTCATCTATGAGATTTCCTCTAAGAAGCTCGGTGCTACCCTTGTCCTTGAAGAAGGAAAGCTCGTCGGGATAATAACCGACGGAGACCTGAGGAGAGCCTTTGAGAGGGGAGTAGATTTCTCTACAAAAGCAGAGGAGATAATGACAAGGAGTCCCAAGACGATTAGGGAAGATGTTTTCGCAGAGAAGGCGATAGAGGTTATGGAGAGACACAAGATAACCGTTTTACCTGTTATCAACGAAAGTGGAGAGGTGAAAGGAATTATTCACCTTCACGATATTCTCGGAAGAAGAATAGTTTAAATCTTCCGGAAAATTTTTCCCTTTTATGCCTTATTTGTAATTTTTAACTAATTTGTTACAATTAAATAAACGATGTTTATAATTGAAAAGTTGTCTTAGGTAGATAGAGGGCGGTAGAGGTAGCCGTTCTCGGTGGTAAAACCGTTCAAGGGAGGCTGAAATGGCAAGAGGAAGGAAACCCGGAAAGAGGGCTAATAAGGTTGTAAGGCTTTCTCTTCCGAAGAGAATATACTACGTTCTCTACGGGATAGCGGGGAACAACGAGCAAAGGATGAACAAACTCATCAGGGCTATTTTGGAAGAGAAG
>QNYI01000005.1 GCA_003978805.1 Desulfurobacterium sp. | reverse complement strand
CAGAAAAGCTTTATAAACGGGAGGTAGAAAAGCTTAAAGAGAAGTTTGGCGTTAAGTACTACAGGGAAAATTTAGTTTGCATTTCTTAGCTTTCTGGTAAAAGTAAGCCGATTAACGGTTCTTCCTTTAAAAACTCTACCCTCTTTAAGAACTCTTCGTAACTTGCCTCTTTTAAGTCTGAGAAGAACTTTTCGTAGTAGTCCTTGTCCCTCATTACCGTTAGGGCGTAGCCTATGGCGTCGGCCTCTGCCTCTCCGCTTTCCCTTGCAAACATCTCTCCCTTGTAGAGCTTTTCTTTCGCAAACTCAAACTCTTCTCTCGGGATGGATAGGACTTCTTTCAGTGTTTCCTTTAAGGCTTTTCTACTCTCTTCAATCCTGTCGGTTATAACCACTATGTAGAAGTTTGAGCCAAAGAGCAAGTTCTGGTAGCTTGAGTAAACTCCGTAGGCCAACCCTTTCTCTTTTAGCCTCCTGTAAAGGAGGGAGCTCCTTCCGGAGGAAAGCAGAGAGTCCAGAATCTCGTAGTAAATATCCTCCCTGCTTGCCCTCGGTAGCCTCCAGCCAAAGAGGAGGTTGGGAACGGCCACGGCAGGGTGGGTTACTGTAAACTCTTCTGCTACGGTGACGGCTACCTCTTCTTTGGGCTCTTTAACTTTAGAGTCTCTTTTAAAACTGCCAAAGAGCTCTTCCGCTAAAGAGAATATCTCCTCACTTTCTACTTTCCCTGCTATAGAAACGGTTATCCTTTCCGGGGTGTAAAGGCTTTCATAGAAACTTCTTAAATCTTCAGAGGTAAACTCTTTAACCGTTTCTTCAAACCCTAAGATGGGAAACCTGTAAGGAGCTTTCCTGTAGAGTTTTTTCATGAACTCTTCCGCAAAGATTTCCTGAGGGTTGTCCTTACTTCTTGCTATCTCTTCAAGGACGATAGGTTTTTCCTTTTCTACCATTTCCTCTGATAGTAGGGGATTAAGGACGAGCTCAGAGATTAGCTCTAAGGCGCGCCTTCCGTGCTCGTAGGGGAGCGTTATGTAGTAGTAGGTGTAGTCATAGGAGGTTGCTGCGTTTATCTCTCCTCCTAAGAGCTCTACTTCCCTGTCAATTGCTCCAGCGGGTAGGTTCTTGCTTCCGTTGAACATCATATGCTCTAAAAAGTGGGCTATCCCCCTTGTCATGTCGCTCTCGTAAGAAGCTCCTGCCCTAATCCAGACGCTTACGGTTACAGAGTTTAGGTCTTTCCTCTCCCTTACAGAGACCGTTACGCCGTTTTTAAGCTTCTTGACCTTCATTTTCCTCTATCCTCCCGTTATATTTCAGAGGGAGCGAGAAAGTCTACCATTTTGGAGAATCCGGTGGAGAGGTGTAAGGTTTTAGTGGTTGAGGACGAGGACATTCAGAGGGAGCTCCTAAAGGAAATTCTTGAAGATTCGGGTTTTAGCGTTTGTGTTGCTCCTACTGCCGAGAAGGGGTTTCAGGTTTTAATGAAAAGCCCTGCCGACGTTGTTGTGACCGACGTTAGGCTTCCCGGAACAGACGGTCTTTCTTTTCTTGAAAAGGTAAAAGAAGAGTTCCCGGAAACGGAGGTAATAGTCATAACTGCTTTTAGTAACGTTACCGATGCCGTTAACGCCATAAAGAAGGGAGCTTTTCACTACGTTACAAAGCCCTTTGACCCAGAGGTTCTAATAAACCTCATAAACAAGGCCTGTCAGCTTGCAAGGTTAAAGAAAGTTCCAAGAAAAGAGGAAGGAATCGTTTACGCTTCCCGTGAGATGGAGGAGATACTTAAAAAGGCCTCCCTCTTTGCAAGGGCAGGAGCTCCCGTTTTAATCTTGGGAGAGAGCGGAGTCGGGAAGGAGGTAGTTGCAAGGTTCATCCATAGAGAAAGTGGAAGAAAAGGGAAGTTTGTTGCTGTTAACTGTGCAGCAATTCCAAAAGACCTTTTTGAAAGCGAGCTCTTTGGGTATGAAAAGGGAGCTTTTACCGGAGCTCTTAAAACCAAGAAAGGACTATTTGAGGAGGCCGACGGCGGAACGCTCTTTTTGGACGAAATCGGGGAGCTCCCCCTTTCACTCCAGCCAAAGCTTTTAAGGGTTCTTCAGGAAGGGAAGGTACGGAGAGTAGGCTCTAACGTAGAGAGGGATGTTGACGTTAAAATCATTGCGGCCACAAACAGGGACTTAAAGGAGCTCGTTGAGAAAGGTGAGTTTAGAGAAGACCTCTACTACCGGTTAAACGTCCTTACTTTAAAGATTCCCCCTCTTAGGGAAAGGCCGGAAGACATCTTGGAGCTCACGGGATTCTTCCTCAAAAAGTATTCAGAGAAGTACGGGAAAAAAGTAGAGATGACTCCTGAGGCTCTCCAGAAGCTCATGAGCTATTCCTTCCCCGGTAACGTGAGGGAGCTTGAGAACTTGATTCACCGTTTAGTGATATTCTCTACCGGTAGAGTAACCGAGAAGGATTTAAAAGAGCTCTTTGAGGAGGATAGACCCTGTAGTGAGCTTGACTTTTCTAAACCTCTCCCCGAGAAAGTTGCCGAGTTTGAAAAGAAGCTCATCCTTGAAGCTTTAAGGAGGAGCAACTACGTTCAGGTAAAGGCTGCCAAACTTCTCGGGATAGACGAAAAATCCCTGAGGTATAAGAGGAAAAAGTACGGGATATGAGGAAACTTCTTTTTCCGGCGCTGGTTCTTGGAGCTCTCTCTGTTGCCCTCGTTCTGAACCTCTACTTTTTGCACTCAGAACTTTCCACCTTCTACTTTACCGTAATTGCTGAGGAGACAGAGAGAGTAGAGTCAATAATTGAGGGAACGGTTGCCGGAGGAGGGGATCCGGTTGAGGCTGTGAGCTCTTACATGGAGAGCTCTCCCTTCCTTGTGGGGGCAACTTTTAGCTTGGGAGGAAGGGAGATAATCATTCCCGGTTCACAGGTCGGTGAAGAATACTACAGAAAGACGGTTA
>QNYI01000090.1 GCA_003978805.1 Desulfurobacterium sp. | reverse complement strand
ATCAACGACACGCATACCCGGTTTGATGTCTGCAAAAGCGGCAACTTCTTGAGACGCCGCATCCTGTACTTCAAAATACCCTTTCTTAAAAGCTTCTGTGCCAAACACATTGGTCCTTTTCTTTAGGATTAAAGCAGATTCCCCGAAAGTTCTTCCCCGATGCCAACAGGCCAAAGGTAGCGGTGGTAACTGTTGAACCGGGGGCTTCTGCAGTTGACGTTGCCTCCCACGTTACCCGTCCCATTGAACAAAGGATGAAAACCTTAGACCTTGTAAGGGAAGTTAGATCCGTAACTAAGGATGGTGTTTCTGTTGTAACCGTTGAGTTTGAGTACGAAAAGAGCATAGACTCTGCCGCAACGGACGTATCTAACGAGCTCTCCAAGGTTCTCCCTCAGCTCCCGAAGGATATCCTTCCCCCTCAAGTCTATAAAGTTACAGACGCTACAAGGCCTGTAATGATTATCTCCGTTTCCCCAAAGCCCGGTAGTCACCTCTCAATGGCTCAAGTAAGGGAACTTGCAGAGAACGAGATAAAGGATAAGCTCCTCTCCCTTCCCCACGTTTCAGACGTTGAGGTCTTTGGAGGTTACAGGAGGGAGATTAGGGTAGAGCCGAACTACCTTCTAATGGCAAAGTACGGTCTGACGTTAAACGACATAGTAAGGGCGATAAGGGGTGAGAATACGAACTTCTCTACCGGCTTGATAATCGGCAAGGAGGGACAGTTCGTTTTAAAGCTCAACGGTGAAGCAGAGAGGATAGAAGAGATAGAGAACATATACGTAAAACCTAACGTTCGGCTTAAGGATGTCGCAAAGGTCAGCTGGGACTACGTAGAAAGGCTTTCTGCTTACCACGGCAACGGTAAGCCGGCGGTGGGTATATCCATACTGAGGTCTCCCTCGGGCTACGAGTTACCAACGATAGAGTCAGTAATGTCATTTCTTCCAAAGCTTAAAAGAGAATATCCACAGCTGGAGTTTGAAGTCCCCTACACACAGGAGTGGCTTATCAAGCTTTCAAATAGGAATATGCTTGAATCCTTGAAAGATGCAGTCGTAATGACCTTAATTGTAATTTTCCTCTTTCTTGCAAACGTCAGAATGCTTTTAGTTTCCTTCTTTTCAATCCCCGTTACCTACCTCATCACGATAGGTCTAATGTGGCTCTTTGGCCTCAACTTCAACATTGTTACCCTTACTGCGGTAATACTGGCACTCGGTATGCTGACGGATGACGCCGTAGTGATACTTGAAAACATTGAAAGGCATCACTTTGAGCTTAAGAAGGACATCTGGAAGGCTACCGTAGATGGAACAAGGGAAGTTATGCTGGCCGTCCTGAGTGGAACTTATACGACCGTAGCTATGCTCTTACCAATCGTCTTTATAGGGGGATACGTTCAGAAGATTCTCTCTCTGCTTGCCATTACCCTCATAATAGCCCTGTTAGTTTCTTACTTCGTATCGGTAACCTTAATCCCGATTCTCGCCCCTCGCCTTTTAAAGAGGCTTCCCGATAAAAATCTCCTTGAAGAGAGGATATACCGCCTTTTTGTTGTTTCCATCGTCTACAGGGTAAGGGACTTTTACGTTGCCCTCGTTGAGCCACTTTTGGATAGACCTTTCCTGAAAGCGCTCTTTATCCTATCCGGCTTTGTTCTTTTCGTCTTTACGATGAAGAACGTTATCCCTGTTCTTGGAAGGGATCTGATGCCACCTATGGACACAGGGATAGTGATTATCAGGGCAGAGGCGGATGCAAACTCTTCTCTGGAGAAGACAGAGGAGATACTGTCTAAGATGGAAAAGGTTATCTACTCAATGCCGGGAGTCATAAGGGTATCCTCTGTAATCGGTTCAGAGCCGGGAGTTCTTTCTTTTGGGAGCGGGAAACTGCCTCAACAGATAGAGATAACCGTTCAGTTCATAGACCGCTTCCACAGGAAGGAAACGATATGGGACATAGAGGAAAAGCTGAGGGAGGCTTTCAGTAAAATTCCCGGGCTTAGGTACGTAAACGTGATGGATTTCGGAGCTACTACCCTCTCCTCAATCAAGGCCACCGTTAACGAGGTTATCTACGGGAGGGATTCGCAAGTTCTGGATAGGCTCGGTAGGGAGCTGGTGTCCCTTCTGCAGAGAGTTAAAGGTATAACTTCCGTTTCAAGGGGTTGGTACCTTGATAAGGAAGAGGTGGTTTTAGAGGTTAACAGGGAAAGAGCTCTCTCCTTTGGCCTTACTCCCTTAGAAATTGCAAAGTATATCGGCGGTTTCCTGAAAGGCATTAGCGCTTCCTCTTTTGTTATCCCTATGGAAAATGGAATTACCGTGAGGGTCGTTTTACCGAGGGACGAAAAAGATGCTTTTGAGAAATTGAGGAACCTTCCCATTCCTACCAAGGAGGGCTTCATTCCACTTTCTTACTTTGCAAAAGTTCAAGTTCGGCAGGTTCAAGACGTTATTACCAGAAAGGACTTAATGAACGTCCTTGATGTAGAAGGTTACAGGGCAAAGGTTCCCGTCACGTTCCTACAGATGCAGGTTAACAAGCTTGAGAAAGGGTTAAAGCTTCCTCAAGGTTACGGGATACTCCACGAAGGTGAAATAAAGGAAATGAAGGAGAGCTTTAAAAGGCTCGTTAGAGCTCTTGCTCTTGGAGTCTTCCTACTCTATTTCTCTTTAGTTCCCGCTTTCTCTTCTTTCCTGTACCCTCTCGCGGTCATTTCTGCCATTCCCTTAGCCTTAATTGGTGCTGCCTTCTCAATGCTCATTGCCCATAAGCCCCAATGTATGCCTTCATTTATGGGAATGATTCTCCTTGCAGGAATAATCGTTAAGAACTCCATCCTCCTCATAGACTTCATAAAGGAAGCAAAGGAGAGGGGAAAAACAACAAAAGAGGCAATAATCGGCAGTATAAAAGTGAGAACCCGTCCTGTCCTAATGACAGCCTTCGGAACGTCTGCCGGAATGCTCCCTATTGCCCTCGGTATGGCC
>QNYI01000032.1 GCA_003978805.1 Desulfurobacterium sp. | reverse complement strand
AAAGTCAACGTGAACAATCTTAGAAACCAGAAGTGCCGTTAGAGCTGGGGTCAGAATCGGAGAAACAAAAGTGTTAACGGCAGATAGGGATATTGAGAGGGCTACGTTTGCACCGGCTAAGAAGGTATAGACGTTAGAGACTACGCCGGTAGGGCAGGAACCGGTTAGAACCTGACCTGCCGTAAAATCTGGAGGTAAATTCTTAAAGAAGAAGAGTCCGAAAGTTAAACCGAGAAGTGGCATAACGGCATACTGGGAGAGGAGACCTATAAGAACAAGCTTTGGCCTTTCAATGACAATCTTAAAGTCATCCGGCCTTAGAGTTAGTCCCATTGACAGGATAACCGTTCCGAGTAACGGTTTTATGTATGGCTTCAACGGCATAAAAATTTCCGGTTTTAAAAGACCTAAGGGGACAACAAGAAGAGTCCAGAGCCACAAGAGGTTCGGTATCTCCCTCATTTTAACCTCTCCAAGAGGGCAAGGCTTGCGTTTATCCCGTCTATGGCAGAGCTCGTTATCCCCCCTGCGTAACCTGCACCCTCACCGATAGGGTAGAGGTTCTCGGCGGAAACGCTGGTATAGTCCTCGTTCCTTACAATCCTAACGGGAGAGGATGTCCTCGTTTCAACGCCTACAAGCGTAGCGTTAGCGGGGACGAAAAAAGGGACTTTTTCCTTCCAGTAGAGGAAGGCCTCCTTTATCGGCCTCGTGAGCTCCTTGGGAAGGAGTCTATCAAGCCTTGCGCTTTTAATCTCTGGAATGTAGCCGTCCTCTATGAGCTCTGAGGAGCTCGTCCCTTCTACAAAGTCAACGACCCTCTGGGCAGGCATTGCATAGGAGCTCCCTCCCATTACAAAGGCAGCCCTCTCTAAAGCCCTCTGAAAGTTTATCGCCTCAAAGGGGTCGTTTCCAAAGTCTTCAGGGAAAACCTGAACAACAATAGCGCTGTTTGCATAACCGCTGTCCCTTTTATAGTTACTCATCCCGTTACAGACTACGCTGTTTTCCTCAGAAGAAGCACATATAACGTAACCACCCGGACACATACAGAAGGTAAAGACGTTCCTTCCGCTCCTTGATCTATAGCTAAAGGCGTAATCTGCAGGGGGAAGCTTTGGATTTTTAAACCACTTTTTACCGTACTGAAGCCTGTTAATGCTCCTCTGGCGGTGGATAACCCTTAAACCTACGGCAAAGGGCTTCGCAGAGATGGTAATTCCCCTTTTTGAAAGCATCTCAAAGGTATCCCTCGCGCTGTTTCCGACGGCTAAAAAGATGTAGTCGTACCTTTCTACAGTCTCAATCCCGGTAGAAAGGTCTTTAAGGGTAACCTCTACCACCCGGTTACCCTCAAGCTTTAAGTCCTTTAAGAGGGTGGAAAACCTGAACTCAACGCCTAAGGACTTTAACTTTTCCCTTAAGGCCGGGATAACCTCCCGCAGTTTATCGGTTCCTATGTGGGGTTTGCTCTCGTAAAGTATCTCGGGGGGAGCTCCACACTCCACCAAAACCCTGTAAACAAAGTGTTTTTTCTTGTCCTTAACCCTCGTAGTAAGCTTTCCGTCAGAGAAAGTCCCTGCTCCCCCTTCTCCAAACTGAACGTTTGAGTTCTCGTCCAGTTTCCTCTTCTTCCAGAAAGCCGTAACGTCTTTCACCCTTTCTTCAACGGGCTTTCCTCTCTCTACAAGGGTAACATCAAGACCTCCTTTAGCTAAAACTAAGGCAGAGAAAAGGCCTGCAGGGCCTGCTCCAACTACGAGAACCCTTTTTCTGCGTGAAACTAAAGGTATTTCAACTTCCGGTATTGGAACGTGCTCTCTTGCCCTTCCTTCTTCTATGAACTTTCTGGCAACTTCCTCCGGTAAATCAACGAGAACCCTATAGAGGAAGTAGGGTCTTCTACGGGCATCAAGGGACTTCCTTACTATCCGGTAATCTCCCTCTATTCCAAGTTTTTTAAGCTCTTCCTCTAAGCTACTTTCAAGCTCAACCCTTACGTCCAGCTCTATTTTCATCCGGTAACTCCCGTTTAATTTTTTTTAAGAACTGGTAGAACTCCGGAGGGAGCTCTGCAACCTCCCTTTCCCGCTTTTTCCTTTCCTCTTCGCTCAGCTCCTCTATTTCTACTATAACTATCTCGTCAAAGCCCCTTATCCCGAGCCTTTTCTCAACCCTCTCCTTCAGGTATATAAGGGAGTCCCTTTTTAAAACTCCGGCCTTTTCAAGGATATCGCCGACGAACTTTTCGGCGTTGTCAATGTCCCTCTGGCGAACCCTTCCGGAAAGGAGGAAGGAAACCGAAACCTTAACGGGCTTTTCTATAGGGAACTTTTCAAGCCCGTAGGCGAGCTTTTGAAGGTGAAGCTGGTAAATCGCCTCCTTCTGGGAGGAGAGAACCTGAGGGTTGTTTACTATGAAAGGTTTCAGCTTTCCGCCAACACGTCTATGGGAGATTTTCTTGTAGTTCGCCTTACTCGGGATTTTACCGACGAAGAAAAACTTGAACTTCACCTCTCTCTCCTGTAATATAACTCTAAATAGACGTTACAGCATTAAAGGAAACTAAAAAACATGGGAATAACCGTTCGCAGGTTTCTCCTTATCCTGTCAATTTTAATGCTCCTCGTTATCTTTTCAACCCTAGGCATAATGCTCATTGAAAAGTGGTCTTTTCTTGACGCCCTCTGGCACACAATTATCACAATTTCAACTGTAGGATACGGAGAGGTTCACCCCCTATCAACGGCCGGAAAGATCTTCACAATGGTCGTAATAGTTATAGCCTTTGCCGTCTTTGCCTACGGTGCTTCTACTGTTGCCTCAATGCTGTTTGAAGGTGAACTTAAGAAAATATTCGTTATAAAGAGGATGGAGAAGATGGCTTCAAGACTAAAAGACCACACCATCGTTTGCGGACTCGGTAGGACAGGACTTGCAGCGATAAAGGAGCTCTGGAGGGAGAAAGTTCCTTTTGTAGTTATTGAGAAAGACGAGGAGAGAATTGAA
>QNYI01000135.1 GCA_003978805.1 Desulfurobacterium sp. | reverse complement strand
AAAGGAAATAAAGCTTGAAGATATCAAGAACGGTTAAGAGGTGTCTGCCGTGAAAAAGAGCGCTTTCAAGAGGATTACGTGGTGGAGATACGCTTTCCTTACTTTCTGTTTTCTCCTGATTGCCGGTAACCCGTTCCTTAACTACCACTGGGACGTAAACTTCGTTCAGGGGTGGTTTCAGTCAATCGGTATCGGGAACCTCTGGGTCGTTTCACCTCTTGAGGGACTTGAGTCTATCCTGACTGCAAAGTTCTTCTATATGCCCTCCCTCGTCGGGATGGTTATTCCTGTAGTCGTTGCCCTTTTAATGGGAAGGGTCTTTTGTAGCTGGATGTGTCCGGTGGAATTTTTCTCTATGCTTACCGATAAGGTTCTCGGCCTTTTTTCTAAGAAGCTCAAGTACCGTAAAGACCTCCTTTCACTGCCCCATAAAGTTCTCTGGTTTGCCCTTTCGGCAGAGCTCCTTCTGACTATGGTCATAGGTTACCCCATGTTTGTCTGGTGGTCTCCTCCCGGCCTCATCGGTAGGGAGATTATGTTTTACGCCTTTTACAAGGTTGTTACCGTAGAAGTATGGATAGTCGTTATCGTCCTTCTCCTTAACCTCTTAACGAGACGTTTCTTCTGTCGCTACCTCTGTCCTTTGGGAGCTCTCTTAGCCCTTCTCGGTAAAAGGAGACAGCTTGTTATTAAGTACCTTTCAAGTCGTTGCGTTAACTGTAAGGTATGTGATACAAGGTGTCCTATGGGAATTAAGCCGAGTGTGGGTGAGAGTCAGTCGGTTTACTGTTGGAACTGTTCAGAGTGCGTTGATGCCTGCCCTACCGGAGCCCTTAAGTTTACTTGGCGGGACGACGGAGTTATAAAATTAAAACTTCATAATGATTTGACGAAGCTCTCCCCTTCTGATAAATTCTCTTCTACAGGATAAATTCCCTTTTTAGGAGGTTAGGAGTATGAGGAAGGTTCTCGTTGCCTTAACTGTAGCTGCTGCCTTTTCTGCTCCAGCTGTTGCAGGCGTTTGGGAAAGCAACTGTGCAGGATGTCACAACGGTGCATTGGCTCCTTCTGCAGATGCTTTAAAGAGCAAGCTAAAGACGAAGCAGAAGTTTATTGAAGCGGCCAAGAACTCCCCCAATCCCATGATGATGGGAGTTAAGTCAAATCCTCAGCTCATAAAGCAGGCAGCCGACGAGATCTTTAAGTAAATTTTAGTGGGGCGGGGTTTCCCCGCCTTTTACTACCTCTGCGATTTTTTTTAGGCCGATTAAAGGCAAGTCGGGTATGTAGCTACCCTGTAGGTGTTTATTAATTACCCTTCCCCACCCTCCGGTAATCAGCACTTTACAGTTTGGGAAGCGCCTGATTACCTCCTTTATCCCTCCGACGGTGGAAAGGAGTATACCGGCCTTTATACACTCCTTGGTTGATTTCCCGGGTACGTTTATCTCACTTTCCGGCTGAACCTTTGGCAGTTGCGAGGTTTTTAAGTTTAGCGATTCTGCCATCGTCCCTAAGCCGGGGAATATGATTCCTCCCTTAAAGGTTCTCTCCTCTACAACGTCCACTACGGTAGCCGTTCCACAGCTGACAGCGATGAAGGACTCTGCAAACTCAAGTCCTCCGCAGGCTATAGCTATTCTGTCTGCCCCTAAGAGGTCTGGACGTTTATAGTCTATATTTATCGGGAGCTTTAGGTCGGCCGAGACAAAGAGAGCTCCGTGAAAGTTTTCCTTAACTACTTTACTTACCTCTTTTACTACAGAGGCCACAACAATTTTGGAAGCTCTTACCCCCCTTAGTTCTTCTACTAAACGTTCTGGTTCTTTTAAAACCTCCCTTGTAGGTAGGCGTAAAAATACCTCTAACTCCTTTCCCTCCCAGATGGCTACCTTTACAGAGGAGTTTCCCGCGTCTAAAAGGAGAGCTCTCATTTTAAGAACTCCCTGTATTTTCTCTCTACCTCTTCGTTATAGACCCTTCTCTTTACGTCCTCGTAGACCACTAAGGGCGGTTCAACGACGAGTCCCTTCCCTCCCCCTTTAACACCTTCCAGAAGGAACAGGTTTGCTTCCCTTTGGCTGTGGGGTTGGATGAAGCGCAGGCGCTTAGGCTCTATTCTGTATTTCCTCATAAGTTCTACTGCATCAACGAAACGTTGGACGGGAAGGAGAAGGTAGAGCTTCCCTTTGTTCTTTAAAAGATAAGAGGAGGCAGAGATAAAGTCTTCAAGCTTAGCCGTTATCTCTTGTCTTGCTACTGCCCTATGGGAGCTCCCGCTGATACTTCCCCTACCGACTTCAATAAAGGGAGGGTTAGTTACGACGACGTCAAACTCGCCGGCTCTGAAGGTTTTCCTTACCTCTTTCACGTTTAGTTTTAGAGCTCTAAACCGCTCCGCCACGCCGTTTATCTCTGCGTTCTTTGCCGATAGTAAGACGTTCTCTTCAAGGACGTCTATGCCGACTGCCGAGAGCTCCGGGTACTTTTTTAAGAGTAAGATAGCTATGACTCCGCAACCGGTTCCAAGGTCTATTAACCTCTCCTTTCCCTTTAGGTTAGCAAAGTCTGCAAGGAGAAAGGTGTCCGTTCCGAACCTGAAACCGTTCCTTTTTTGGTAGAAGAAAGTCTTCTCGTTTAGGAAAGAGGATAGGTCGTAGTCCTTTTCCCTTAGCTCAGCCACAGAGCCTTCCTTTTACGGAAGTTACGTACCTCTTTATCTGCTCTATCCACATTAAGAAGCTGTTGGTATCGTCAAAGTAAGCGTTGGATACTTCCTCTACAACGTGTTCAAACTCGTAAGGTCTATCGTTTAAGAAAGCTTCTATTTCCCTTAGGAGGGTTTCGGCTTTCTCACACTCCCTTACCTCCTCCCTTACAACGTCCCATTCGGTCTTCCCTTCCTCGGCTCCGAAAGCTATCGCAGAGAGTAAGGAGTAAAAAGAAGGATACTTCTCCTCAAAGAGCTTCTCCTTCTCAAAGTCCACAGCTTTCCCCCTAAACCTCGTGCTACTTAAAAAAAATTAGTAACTCTCCTTACT
>QNYI01000011.1 GCA_003978805.1 Desulfurobacterium sp. | reverse complement strand
TAAGAAGGACATAGAGAAGAGGCACTACGTAGACAGGCACGTTACAGAGTATAGGCCTTGGGGAAGCTTTACAGACCTTGAGGTTGGCGATAGGTACAGGATAAAGCTGATTACGGTTAAGCCCGGGGAACAGCTGAGTCTCCAGATGCACTATCACAGGAGCGAGCACTGGATAGTTGTAAAGGGGACGGCAAAGGTCACCATTGAGGACAAGACCTTCTACGTTCACGAGAATGAGAGCGTTTTCGTTCCTAAAACCACCGTCCACAGGTTGGAAAACCCCGGTAAGGTTCCTCTCATCCTCATAGAGGTTCAGGTCGGTGAGTACATAGAGGAAGACGACATAGTGAGGTTTGAAGATAAATACGGAAGGGTGTGAGGGAGGGGGAAGCCCGCGCTACGTGCGCGGGCCTACTGTTATCCTACCTCCTTTTCAACGACCACTTCCTCTTTTATCCTTGATATGAGCTCCTCAAAGGCGGGGAGAACATCCTTCCTGAACCTGCCGGCAACGACTACGACCATTATGTCGTCTCCCACTTTGAGCCTTCCTCGGTTTATCCAAACCTTTACCGCTTCTATTCCGTCCCTCCTCTCAATTTCAGAGATTACTTCCTTTAGCTTCTCCTCATCGTAATCAAGCTCCATCCCTTCAACGGCCTCTCCCTTCTTTGAACTTCCCCTTACAATTCCGTTGTGGACGAGAACCATTCCGAGGTTCTTAGGGTCTGAACTCCTTTTAACATCCCTTATAAGCTCTTCTACAGACGGCCTCATAGAGTTCCTCCCTTCTGTTTATGTTCAAAAGGCTCTTTCTCGTGTAGTCAAGAGGTTCAAGCCTTTTAAAGTCAACGTGGATGCTACCCAGTTTCCTGTGGAGCTCCATAACTTTGTGACTTCCAGACTTTAAGAACTCCTCAACGGCAGTTAGGTGCTCTTTAAGCAAGAGGGTAAAAAGTGAATGAACTCTTTTTCCTTCGGTGACGACGGCAGGAGGAAAGTAGTTGGAAAAAGCTTTTAAAACCTTGTTGCTCACAAAGGGCGTATCTCCGGGCAGGAAGAGAACCCTTTCGTAAGAGGCCTCCTTTAGCCCCGTAACTATGCCGTAGATTGGAGAGAACCCGCTGAAAGGTTCTAAGATAACCTTAACATTCCTTAGGTAAGAGAACTTTAAAGGGTTCTTTGTAACGACGATGACTTCGGGAAAATCAGAGACAGAACTTAACGTCCACTCTAACAGAGGTTTCCCTGCTATGGGTTCAGAGAGCTTGTCCCTTCCAAAGCGGGAGCTCCTACCCCCTGCGAGTATACAGGCCGTTATCAGTGTCCACCTCCTTGCGCCATCTTAAGGGCGTGTTTTAAAAGGGGGGCGAACATCTTCAAGTTCTGCTCAACTCCCCTTGTGCTACCGGGAAGGTTAATAACCATGCAGTTTTCGCTTAAAAGGCCGGCCTTTGCCCTTGACATAAGCGCTTTTGGAGTGAACCTGACGCCGAGGGTGTGCATGGCTTCGGAGAAACCGACCATCTCTTTCTTTATAAGCTTTTCGGTCGCTTCCGGAGTCACGTCCCTTGAACTAAATCCAGTTCCGCCGGTAGTAACTATTATGTTTGCTCCCTTCTCTTTGAATTTGTTTATAGCGTCGGTAATTTTCTCTACTTCATCAGGAACGACCTCGTATCCGATGATTTCAGCGCCAAACTCTTTAAGAATTTCCTGTGCCACTTTTCCGCTTCTGTCTTCCTTCTCCCCTGCAAAGGCAGAGTCGCTGACGGTGATAACCGCTGCTTTGAGTCCCGAAAGGTCTTCTGCCCAGTCGGACTTCCCGCCACTTTTCTCTACGAGCTTTACCTCCTCAATTACCATACCGCTGTCAAAGGCTTTGCACATATCGTATATGTTTAAGAGAGCTGTTAAGCAGGCGTTCATAGCCTCAACCTCGTAGCCGGTTCTCCATATTCCCCTTATTTCCGCTTCAACTTCAATAAAATCTTCTCCCACTTTCGTTTTTACCTCTATGTGGTCAATGGGAATGGGGTGACAAAAGGGCATAAGTTCGGAAGTTTTCTTTGCACCGATGATTCCTGCTATCTGGGAAGCGGCGAGGACGTCTCCCTTGGGAATTTCTTTGTTTAGTATTTTCTTTACCGTTTCGGGAGAGAGCCTTATTCTTCCCTTTGCCTTTGCCGTTCTCAGAGTATCAAACTTCGTAGAAACGTCTACAGTTTTCATTTCTACCTCCGAATTTTCTTTTTCTGATTTAAATAAAATTATAAGAAAACGTAAAAGTAATTCAAAAACGAGTTTACTTTTTCGGGTAAATCGTGTAAAATGCCGTCTGTGAAAAAAAATTAAAAAATCACAACTGAAGAAGGAGGGAGTCGTGAAAATCGCCGTAATCGGTATGGGCTACGTAGGTCTCGTAGGTGCTATGTGCTTAGCTTCCTTAGGGCACGAGGTAGTAGGAGTAGACATCGTAGAGGAAAAGATTAAGAAACTGCAAAACGGGGAGCTCCCAATTTACGAGGAGGGACTGGAAGAGTACTACAAAAAGGCAATGGAGGAGGGGAAGGTATCCTTTACAACCTCTATAAGAGAGGCAGTAGAGAAAACTGACCTCTGCTTTGTTTGTGTAGGAACTCCTTCAAGGAAAGACGGAACTGTAAACTTGAGTTACGTAGAGAGTGCGGCTACAGAAATAGGAAAAGCCTTAAAGGATAAGGACTCTTTCTACACCGTTTGCTTTAGGAGTACCATCCCTCCCGGAACATCTAAGAACCTTGTGATTCCCATCCTTGAGAGGGAGTCCGGAAAGAAGGTCGGCGAGGGTTTTGGCTACGCCTTTAACCCTGAGTTCCTGAGGGAAGGAACGGCCATTTACGACTTCTTTAACCCTCCGAAAACGGTAGTTGGAGCCGACGACGATAGGTCTGCCGAAGTTATCCTTGAAGTTTACAAGGACATCCCGGGAGGAAAGTTTAGGTTACCCATCGTAGAATCTGAGATGGTCAAGTACGTAGATAACGTTTGGCACGCTATAAAG
>QNYI01000158.1 GCA_003978805.1 Desulfurobacterium sp. | reverse complement strand
TGAAATAAACAAACATTTCTTCTTGGTCTGAGAGTCCGTCCCCGTCCGTGTCAATGGCCTTGGCCGCGCTTAAAGTGAAACTCAAGCAGGCCACAACGAGCAGCGCCTTAAAAAGGCCAGAGCTTAGCAACGATTTTCCAGATGAGTCCCGGTTCCTGAACATCTGTTAAGACCCCTTCGCCGGTATAGGTTATTTGAAGGTTAAATATTCTGTCGGATGTAACGGTGTTATCGTCGTTTATGTCCTCAGGCCTCACAAGACCGGTTATCGTAAGAACTTGCGCTTCCCCGTTAACAACTATACTCTTTTGAGCCTGTATTATGAGGTTACCGTTTGGTTGCTTACCTATTACCTGAGCCGTTATAGTGCCGGTAAGGGTGCTCCCTCTTACCGTTGTGCCCTTACCCCCGTGTTCAGCGCTTCCCTGCATAGAAACGTTCGTTTTATTTAAGGTGCTCTGGTTAATTCCGAAAAGAGCCGAAACTCCGCCTTGAAGCTTAGACGATTTCTTGAGTGAGGTTTCTGTCTGACTTTGAGCGCTCGTTTTCTCAACAATTAAAATAGTCACAAGGTCTCCAACATCCCGCGCTTTAAGGTCTCCATACATATACTTAAACCGCGCATTGCCGTTCCAAAGAGAACCTTCGCTTAAAGGTGCGGTTTGAAAATTCAACTTCGGCGGAGGCGGAGGAGTGTAAGAAACAGTCCCCTGAGGTTTACTAAAACAAGAGGCCAACAGCAAGCTAAAAGATAACAACCACGGTTTCCTCATTCTCCACTCTTCCTTCAATCACTTTCCCGCTATAAACGTTTTTAACTCTGATTATATCACCCACCCGTCCGTTCTGAAGGGCCCTTCCCAACGTTTCAACGTAAATCCCCCCCTTCTTCGCAACTATCTTAACGAGCTGTCCCCTTTTTACGGCAAAGGGAACCTCTACAAACCTCTCTAAAACTACTTCTCCGGACGGGATGCTTACCCGCGCTACCACTTTTGAAGGGTCACCGACAAAAGGCTTCCCTCTAATCGCAGAGAGAAGAAGCTCTACCTTTTCAACCTTACCGTCTAAAGGTTCCCCTCGCTTGATAAAGCTTGTCGTCCTAAGGACAGCAACCTTAGCATCAACAAAGAGCTCTACGTTTAAAGTTCGGGAAAGAAAAGACTTCTCACACTTTACTCTCAGCTGGGTTAAGTATTTTCCAGGTCTTTTTATGGTCAAGGCATGAAGAGGAGTTACATCTTTTATTCTACAGCCTTTAATAACTTGAGGATTCAGAATTTTTCCGCTTACAAGGAGCTCTTCTGTTTTCAAAGGAAAGTCAAAACGGATATTCCTTAAGGCAACCTTAAGGAAGAAATCCTCTCCTTCCTGCGAAAACGCCTTTAGAGGAAAGGAGAGGAGGAGAAAAAAGGCCAGTAATAACCAGAAAAAATTACCTCTTAAGGTTAACGGCCGTTTGGAGCATCGCATCGGAAGTCTGAATAGCCTTTGCATTAAAATCGTAAGCCCTGTGAGCAATTATCATGTTTACCATCTCTTCAACCACGTTGACGTTGGAGGATTCTAAGAACCCCTGAGCCAGAGTTCCGAACCCTTCAGTTCCGGGAATGCCTTCTTGCGGAGCTCCGGAAGCATCGGTCTCCAAAAAGAGGTTTTTACCTATGGCCTTTAGGCCGGAAGGATTTATGAACTTCACCAAAGTTATCCTTCCCACTTCTTGAGGAGCCGGTTGGCCGGGGAGCTCCACAGTTACAGTCCCGTCCTCTGCGATGTTAACCCTTATTGCATCGGGAGGAATCGTTATTTCGGGAATGAGAACGTAGCCCTCGTGAGTTACGAGCCTGCCGTCTTTATCTATTTTAAAAGCCCCGTCCCTTGTATAGGCCGTATCTCCGTTGGGAAGGAGGACTTTAAAGAAGCCGTCTCCCTCTATTGCTACGTCAAGCTGGTTTTCGGTGTGGATGAAATTTCCCTGAGAAAAGAGCTTAGCAACGGTGACAACCTTTGTTCCGAGACCTATTTGCACTCCGACCGGAATTTGGTTCCCGGCTGCGTTCGGAGTTCCGGCAGCCTTTAGAGTCTGATACATGAGGTCTTCAAACTCTGCCCTGCTTTTTTTAAAACCCGTAGTGTCAACGTTTGCAAGGTTGTTTGAGATAACGTCAAGGTTTATCTGTTGAGCGTGCATCCCGGAAGCAGCAGACCACAAGCTCCTAATCATGACTTAAACCCTCCCAAAGTCGTTCAAAGAGGCAAGAAGTTCGTCTCCCGCCTTTATCACGTTCAAATTAGCATCAAACTCCCTGTGAGCCTCTATCATCTTAACCATCTCGTAAACAACGTTAACGTTGGAATCTTCTAAAAAACCTTGGTAGACCTTAGAAGTTTCAGAAATCTTAGCCTCCCTCTCATCGTAAACCCACAAGTTGTGTCCTACCCTCTCCTTTACAGGCTGCTCAACTATTAAAAACTTGCCGACCTCGTCCCCTTGAGAGTAAATCCTGCCGTCTTCGGAAACATACAGGTCAGAGAAGCTCCCTACCCTTATCCTCTGGCCTCCCGTTCCAAGAACGTAAAAGCCCGAGTTGTTCCTTAAAAACCCCTGCGAGTCCACTTTAAAGCTTCCGTCCCTCGTTAAAAACCTGTTTCCTTTGTCATCTTCAACCACAAAAAAGCCCTTTCCCTCTATGGCGAAGTCAAGTTTGTTCCCGGTCTCACGGAGAGCTCCCTGTTCCATGTAAATGACGTTCTCGGAACTTCCCGCATAGTTTAAAACGAGGTTGTAGGTAGGAATGTAGCCGACCGGATGAGGTTGTCCCGGTTTAGAAGGAGGAGGTTGGGTTAGAGGAACGTAAATTGTTGAAAACTTTACTCCTTCCCTTTTATAGCCAGTAGTATCAACATTAGCGATGTTGTTTGTTACAGACTCAAGCTTTCTTTCCATAGCCCTTGCACCGGAAGCTGCCACGAATAAAAACTGTGCCGTTATACTCATCCTTCCGCCTCTTTTAAATTCCCTTTCTGAACTAAAGCCCTCTTGT
>QNYI01000151.1 GCA_003978805.1 Desulfurobacterium sp. | reverse complement strand
TGACTATGCCTCCTTAAAAGGTCTTTGTCTATTCTGGGTTTATAGTAGAAACCTTCAAGGAATCCGATACTGCTCAGTTTCATTAAGTTCTTGAGTCCCGTTTCATTCTTTGCAATTAGTATTAGGTGGTAACTGCCTTTTTCCCCTTCCTCTCCCTTCCTCTTATCAAAACGAGAACCTTTCGCTATGTAGAACTCCTGTCCAATTATCGGTTTTATCCCCTCTTCCTTACAGGTCTTGTAGAGCTCGTAAGAGGCGTACATGTTCCCGTGGTCTGTAACTGCAACGGCCGGCATCCCGTACTCTTTAGCCTTTTTAACCAGCTCCTTTACCTTAATTGCCCCGTCAAGTATTGAGTACTGGGAGTGGAGGTGAAGGTGAACGAAATCTCCCGCCTTTGCCATCTTTTTCTCCTTCTTTGCGTAGTGTCTGAATAAATTTATTGCAAATATCGGGGAGTAAGGAGGAATGTTTGCCTGTTCACCTTCTTAGCTGTTAGAATTCTCTTAGCAAAGAGAGGAGTTCGTAGAGGATGGAAGACGGGCTTTTTAAAAGGGTGGCTTTCCTGTCTGCGGTCTTTGTCCTTGTGATTCTCGGAGCTCTCTTCATCGTTCTTTACAAGGAGTCCTCTCTCTCTATCCACACTTTTGGAGTTTGGAAGTTCGTAACGTCACAGGTCTGGAATCCTCCCCTTGAAAAGTTTGGCGGAGCTCCGGCAATTTTCGGAACGATAGTCAGCACGGTTATCGCTATCGCCATTGCGGTTCCCGTTGCCATAGGTATCGCCATATTCCTGACGGAGATAGCTCCCCACTTTTTAAGAACTCCTGTCGGCGTGGCCATAGAGCTCCTTGCAGCCATTCCCAGCATTATCTACGGTATGTGGGGACTCTTTTACTTTGCGCCGTTTATGCGGGATAAGGTTCAGCCTGTCATCCACGCCACTTTTGGGAAACTGCCGGTAATCGGTAACCTCTTTTCAGGTTATACTCCGGGTATTGGCCTTTTAACGGCGTCTATTGTCCTTTCAATTATGATACTTCCCTTTACGGCGGCTATTGCGCGGGACTCCTTTAAGATGGTTCCCGATATCCTAAAAGAATCTGCCTACGCCCTCGGGGCTACAAAGTGGGACGTTGTGAAGGACGTCGTTATACCCTACGCAAAGCTGGGGGTTATAGGTGGGATAATCCTATCTCTCGGTAGAGCTCTCGGCGAGACGATGGCCGTTACATTCGTTATGGGTAACCAGCCGGTAATACCCTCTTCCATCTTAGAGCCTGCAACTTCTATTACGGTTACCCTCGCAAACGAGTTTACGGAGGCCGATACAGACCTCTACCTTTCAAGCCTCTTTTACTTGGCGCTTATCCTGTTTGTTATGAGCTTCTTCGTCATCGTAGTGGGGAAGTTCTTCTTCCTGAAGAAAGTAGAAAAGAGGTAAGCCTTGGACGCTTTCAGGAAGCGTAAAATCGTTAACGGGGTAGTCCTTGTCCTTTCAACCCTCGCCGCCGTTTTTGGGATTGTGTGGCTCTTCTGGATACTGGGAACTCTTGTTTATAAAGGATTTTCTGCCCTTTCTATTGATGTCTTTATCGGTGATCCCCCCTCTCCCGGCGATGAGACGGGAGGACTCAAGCACGCAATTGTAGGTCAGGTGCTCATAGTCGTTACCGCTACCGTTATCGGAATTCCTCTGGGAGTACTGGCTGGAACTTACCTTTCAGAGTACGGTGGAAACGGCAGGCTTGCCAATTTCATTAGGGATATGTCAGATGTTATGATGAGCGTTCCCTCAATTGTTATCGGGACTTTTGTATACGCCGTTCTCGTTAAACCGGTGGGTCACTTTATGGGAATTGCCGGAGCTCTCTCCCTTGCGATTATGATGGTTCCCATAGTTTTAAGGACTACCGACGATATGCTCAGGATGGTTCCGCCGGAGCTCCGAGAGGCTGCCTACGCCCTTGGAGCTACAAAGTTTAAAGTGATAAAAGATGTCGTTTACAGGTCTGCAATAACCGGTATCGTTACAGGCGTTATCTTGGCAGTTGCAAGGATAGGAGGGGAGACTGCTCCCCTTCTATTTACCTCCTTTAACAATAACTTCTTTACCCTTGATATGACCCAACCTATGCCTTCGCTTACCGTTACAATGTACGATTACGCCATGAGCCCCTACAAGTACTGGCAGGAACTTGCTTGGGCTGCAGCAATTATACTTACAGTTGGAGTTTTAGGTGCCAACATCCTCGGAAGGTTAATCGCTCATTACGGCTTCAGGAAGTAAGGAGGAGAGATGGCTTACGTGGTTGACATAAAGGAGAACCCGAAGATAATCGTAGAGAACCTGAACTTCTACTACGGCGAAAAACACGCTCTAAAGAACATCTCGTTCAAGGTTCCCGAAAATAGGATAACTGCCCTTATAGGTCCTTCCGGTTGCGGTAAAACGACTCTCCTCCGCTGCTTTAACAGGATGCACGACCTCTACCCCGGAAACCGTTACGAGGGGAGAATCCTCCTTGACGGGGAGAACATCCTTGAGAAGGACTACGACCTGATAAAGCTCAGAAGCCGGGTAGGTATGGTTTTCCAGAAACCTACGGCTTTCCCCATGTCAATCTTTGACAACGTAGCCTACGGTTTAAGGTTAAAAGGGATAAAGAATAAAACGGAGCTCCAAGACAGGGTTGAGAAGGCCTTAAAGGACGCTGCTCTCTGGGACGAGGTTAAGGATAGGCTTCACGACCCTGCCTCGGGGCTTTCAGGAGGTCAACAACAGAGGCTCTGTATTGCAAGGGCGATAGCCGTTGAGCCGGAAGTTTTGCTCTTTGACGAACCGACTTCTGCTCTTGACCCTATCTCAACGGCAAAAATTGAGGAGCTCGTGGTCAGCTTTAGGGAGAAGCTGACCATAATCATAGTAACCCACAACATGCAACAGGCTGCAAGGGTCTCTGACTACACGGCCTTTATGTACATGGGAGAGCTCATAGAGTTCAACCGAACCGGCGACCTCTTCGTTAAGCCGAAGGAAAAGCTTACAGAG
>QNYI01000007.1 GCA_003978805.1 Desulfurobacterium sp. | reverse complement strand
TCAATTATGAGGGGCGGTAGGTCTGGCTCCGGGAAGTACCTGTAATCTTCGGCTTCCTCCTTAGTCCTCATGGTCTTCGTTATACCTTTCTGGGAGTCAAAGAGGCGGGTTTCCTGAACGACCTCACCACCGCTCTTTATAACGTTTATCTGCCTTTCAATCTCATACTCAAGAGCCTTCTGGATAAACCTAAAGGAGTTAACGTTCTTTATCTCCGTTCTAACGCCGAGCTTGTCTGAACCTTTCGGCCTAACAGAAACGTTTGCGTCACACCTTAGAGAACCTTCTTCAAGGTTTCCGTCGTTTACGCCTATCCAGACAAGGATATCGCGGAGTTTCTGCATGTAGAGCCTTGCCTCTTCCGGCGTGGAAATATCGGGCTCTGAAACAATCTCAATCAGCGGAGTTCCTGCTCTATTAAGGTCAACGTAGGAGTTCGGGTCTAAGCCCTCTCCGTGAATCGTCTTTCCTGCGTCTTCCTCAAGGTGGATACGGCGGATTCTTATCTTCTTCCTCGTTCCGTCTGGCTTTTCTATCTCTATCCAGCCGTTTTCGGCAAAGGGGAGCTCGTACTGGGTAATCTGGTAAGCCTTGGGAAGGTCTGGGTAGAAGTAGTGTTTCCTTGCAAAGACGGAATATCTGTTAATTTTACAGTTTAAGGCTAATGCAGCCTTTACGGCGTACTCAACGGCCTTTTTGTTGAGAACCGGAAGGGAGCCGGGCATTCCGAGGCATACGGGGCAGACGTTGGTGTTGGGTGGAGCTCCGAACTCGTTTTTACAGCTACAGAAGATTTTCGTATCCGTAAGGAGCTGTGCGTGAACTTCAAGCCCGATTACAGCTTCAAACTCCATTTTTGTCCTCTCTTCTTTAAAATTTTTTGGTGATTTTACCACTTGTAGATGGAGAGATTAAATTTCCTGTAGTGCAAAACGAAAGTGAGGAGAAGAGAAGTGAAAGGAAAAGTTTTTTCCCTGTTAATAGCAGTATTATCTGTATTCTTTTTCGTTTCTCAACCTGTTTACTCTTCGTTAGTCTATAAGGAAAAGCTACTTCCTGATTTTGCTTCCACAGTTTACGATAGGAACGGCAAGATAATAGGCTTTTTCTACAGGGGGCAGTTCAGGCTATACGCTCCCTACAGGGAGATTCCAAAGACCCTTATAAATGCCGTTATAACCGCCGAGGATGAGAGGTTCTTTGAGCATAAAGGGGTTGACCCCTTGGGTATTTTAAGGGCTGCTGTAACAGACCTTGCCAAGGGAAAGATCGTTCAGGGGGGAAGCACCATAACCCAGCAACTTGCAAAGCTCATCTACCTGTCCCCTAAGAGAACCATAGAGAGGAAGCTAAAGGAGCTTGCCCTTGCTCAAAGGCTTGAGGAGAGGTTGACGAAAGAAGAGATTTTGGAGCTCTACCTAAACTACGTTTACCTTTCAAACGGAGCTTACGGCGTAAAGGCTGCTGCTTGGGTTCTCTTTGGTAAAACATCCCTTAAAAGTTTAACTACTGCCCAGTGTGCACTCCTTGCAGGAATTATCAGAGGGCCTGAGTACTACAACCCCTTCAAGCATCCGGAGAGAGCTCTAAGGAGGAGGAACTTTATTCTCCGCAAGATGCTGAAAAACGGCTACATAACTAAAAGGGAGTATGAAGAAGCCGTAAAAGAACCTTTGACCCCCTTAAAGAGGCCGAACAGGCCAAGAACTGCAGGCTACGAGTTAGACCTTGTAAAGTTTGAAATAGCCAGAAAGAGGATAGTCCCTTACGATTCTATCTACACCGCCGGCTACAGGATAGAGACCACTATAGATTCAAGACTCCAGAGGTTTGCCCAGAAAGTTTTAAGTAGTTATGCCAAAAGTTACGCTAAGCGGCATAACCTTGACGATCTCCAGTGTGCCGGAATGGCCATCAACACAAAGGGAGAAGTTCTCTTTGTGGTAGGAGGGCGTGACTACGCTGAGAGTAAGCTGAACAGAGCTTTTCAAGTATTAAGGCCGATAGGTTCAACGGCAAAACCCTTTACATACTTAACCGCCTTTCAAAAGGGCTGGTCTCCCCTTGACTTTATCTCAAACGAACCGATAGAGATGCCGACGGGGCAGTTTGACGAAGAAACCGGCGAGGAAATAGTCTGGAGGCCGGAGAACTACAGTAAACGTTTTACTCCCTTTATTCAACTAAGGAAGGCACTTATGAACTCCGTTAACGTAGCCACTATCCACCTTGCCATGAACTTCCCTCAGGCGGTCAGGAAGAACCTCATAAAATTTGAGCTGATAAAGAAGAACGACCCCTTTGACCTTTCTTACGTCCTCGGAAGCTTTTCCTCAAACCTATACCGGGTGGTTAGGGCCTACTCTGCCATTCAAGGGGACGGCGTCTTGAAAGAGCCTTTTGTCGTTTCTTGCATTAAAGATAGGTATGGGAGAACAGTCTATAAGGCTAAGCCGGTCTTTAAAGTTGTTTCTGACCCCGATTCTATACACCTCCTTCGTTCAATTCTTCAGGACGTAGTGAAGGGAGGAACTGCGAGGAGTATCTCTTACCTGAGTAACTGGTTTGACGTTGCAGGGAAAACGGGAACTACAAACGAGTACAGGGATACCTACTTTACGGGCTTTACAACTTCCTTCGTGATGAGCGTATGGTTCGGCAGGGACAGCTATAAAACGATGTGGGAGAGGGCTACCGGTGGAGGTGTTGCCGCTCCTCCTTGGGGAGTTATAGCAAGGAGAATCTGTAAGTATTACGGTTGCGGTAAGTTTGAGCCGTCCTATGAGGAAATCGTTAAGAGCTATCCCCTTCCTACCCATTTCCCTGAGAAAGAGATGGAGGAAGTTTACTACGATGAGCTCATAAACTCTTTGAGGGAGGAAGAGGAGGGTATTGTTACAATTCATCCTGAAAAAACGGCGGGAGGTTAGAGAGTGGAAAGGATTATTACAGTTCCTATAGAAGATGAAATGAAGCAATCCTACCTTGACTACGCAATGAGCGTTATAGTGGGGAGAGCTCTCCCCGACGTCCGCGACGGTTTAAAGCCCGTCCACAGGAGAATTCTCTACTCAATGTACCAACTCGGACTTTATCC
>QNYI01000087.1 GCA_003978805.1 Desulfurobacterium sp. | reverse complement strand
AGGGAGTTTTGCGGTTCTCACGGCTTTTAGCTTCGGGAGACTTTGAACTTGCTGTCTCTCCCCACAGGTCTCACCGCACTTCGCTTATCCTTCGGCTTTCCGGGATTAAAAGGCGAATCGGTTTTGATAAGGCGGGATTTTCCTTTCTTTATACCGATAGAGTAAAGTATCGGATGGGTAAAGGAATTCACGAGATTGACAGAAACCTTGACCTCTTAAAACCTTTAGAGGAAGACTATTCCGTGGTTTACGAGAAGGAGCCGGAGCTCCCTTTGAGCAAGGTAGAGGTAGAAGGAACTCTTCAAAAGTTCTCCCTTGAAAAAGCTTACGTTGTCCTTGCTCCCGGCTCTGTCTGGAGGACGAAAGCTTGGCTTCCTGAGTACTACGCCGAAGTTGCGAACCACTTTATTAAAAAAGGTTTTACCGTTGTCCTTGTCGGCTCACCCTCCGATTCTCCTTACTGTAGGCGGGTGGAAGAGCTCTCTAAGGGGGTCGTTAACCTCTGCGGGAGAACCTCTTTAAGGGAATTCTTCTCGGTAGTGAGGGGAGCTCTCCTTGTTATCTCTAACGATTCCTCTCCCGTTCACGTAGCGATTTCTGTCGGAACTCCCGTTCTTGAGGTTTACGGCGCTACCGTTCCCGAGTTTGGCTTCTTCCCCTACAGGAACGGAACTTACGTTGAGCTGGAAGGCCTTTCGTGCCGTCCCTGCGGAATTCACGGCGGGAAAAAGTGTCCCCAAGGGCACTTTAAGTGTATGGTTGACCTAAAGCCTGAGTTTGTGATAGAGAAAGCGGAGGAGCTCTTAAAAAGTGGTATATTTCACTATCCCAAATCAGTTAGAGGAGGAAGTTAAATGAACATACGGGTTACTCCTTTGGACGTTCAGCCGGTCTGGAGCTCCGAGATAGAAATCGTTGAGAGGAAGGGAATAGGACACCCCGATACCATCTGTGACGCCCTTGCAGAGAGGCTTTCGGCGGAGCTCTGTAAGTTCTATAAAGAAAAGTTTGGCTTTGTTCTCCACCACAACGTTGACAAGAACCTCCTCGTAGGCGGGAGGGCAGAGCCTAAGTTCGGTGGAGGAGAGGTTATTGAGCCTATTGAGATATTCCTTTCCGGTAGGGCAATTAAGGAGTATAAAGGGGTAAAAGTTCCCGTTGAAGAGATAGCAGTTGAGAGCGCAAGGGAGTGGCTTAAAGAAAACATTCACGCAATAGACCCTGAAAAACACGTAAAAGTATACACCCACATAAGGCCCGGTTCTGTAGACCTCGTTGACATTTACATGAGACAGCTCAAAGAGGGTGTTCCCCTTTCAAACGATACCTCCTTTGGCGTAGGATATGCTCCCTTTGACGACCTTGAAAACGTCGTCTACCACATAGAGAAGACCCTCAACAGCAAGGAGACAAAAAAAGCCTACCCAGAAATCGGCGAAGACATCAAGGTGATGGGCGTCCGTATAGGGAAGAAGATAAAGATAACGATTGCCTGTGCCTTCGTTGACAAGTTCGTAAGGGACATAGGCGACTACGTTGAAAAGAGAGAAAACGTTAGAAGTATGGCCTACGAGGTTGCCAAGCAGTTTACAGAGAGGGAAGTTGAAGTTCACATAAATACCGGCGATGACGTTGAGAACCAGAACGTCTACATAACCGTTACGGGAACGTCTTCTGAGGCCGGAGACGACGGAGAGGTCGGAAGGGGTAACAGGGTAAATGGACTGATTACTCCGTATAGACCTATGAGCCTTGAGGCTGCTGCCGGTAAGAACCCGATTACACACGTCGGAAAGCTCTACAACATAACGGCTAATGAGATTGCCAAGGCAGTTGTAGAGAGTATCCCTGAGATTGAGGAAGCCTACTGCTACATGGTGAGCCAGATAGGAAAGCCGGTTAACGAGCCTTTAGCCGTTGACGTTAAAGTGAGGTCTAAGGAGGATCCCGCCAAGTTCCAGAGCTCCATAGAGAACATCGTAAAAGAGTGTCTTGCCGGCATGAAGGACACTTGGAAAAGGCTCGTTGAAGAAGAAATAACCGTTTACTAATCTATTTCCCTCCCTCGTGGGAGGGATTTTGAGTTATATTGTTTATAGGGAGGCTATTTTCCAATGGGTTACACTTTACCTTTAGAAGTTTATGAAGCCATACGAAAAGTAGTAAAGGATGAAAATGTTGCAAAGGAAGTCATAAAAACTATTGAGAAGAGTCTTGAAGTAATTGAGGATAAGGCTAAGGAACAGAAAGTTATAGTTAAAGCCGAGCTAAAAGATGAACTAAGAAAGGAGCTGGTTACAAAAGAGGAATTTTTCGGAGAAATTGGCAAATTAAGACAGGAAATAGAAACAATAAGACAGGAGCTAAAGGGGGAAATAAGGGAACTCAGAATTTATATGAAGTTTTTAATTATTCTTCTGATTATCGGTTTTACGTTGTTTAATCCGAATTTCTTTGAGCTTTTAAAACTGGTTGCCGGGATGTTTAAGTAATCCGCTATCTATCCTCCATTTTAAAAGTTTTGCCGTTAAAACTTTTAAAAGTATATCTGTTCCCTTCTTTCTTATAACGCTCAGGCATTAAAGGGACTTTGCCGTAGCCTCCGGGGCCGTCAACGGCGTAGTAGGGAATGGCAAGGGGAGAGATTCTTTTAAAGAGCTCCTCCACTATCTCCAGTCCTTTCGTTATGGTTGTTGAGAAGTGCATCACTCCTTTGACAGGGTCACAGTGGAATAGGTAGTAGGGGCGAACCTTAATCTTTTGGAGCTCCCTAAGCAGTTTTTCAAGGACTTCGGGAGAGTCGTTTACTCCTTTTAAAAGGACTGTCTGGTTGTTTACCGGAATTCCAGCCTTTAAAAGGTTTCTAACGGCCAACTTTGCCTCTTCTGTTATCTCGTCGGGGTGGTTAAAGTGGGTGTTTACCCAGACCTTTTCGGCCTCCTCTAATAGTGAAAGGAGTTCCCTGCCAGAAAGCTTTTGGGGAAGGACTACGGGAAGCCTCGTTCCTATCCTTATTACTTCAACGTGTTCTATTTCTTTTAGGCTCAGCAAGAGTTTCCTCAGTTTTTCAAGGGGGAGTATTAAGGGCTCTCCACCCGA
>QNYI01000148.1 GCA_003978805.1 Desulfurobacterium sp. | reverse complement strand
CGATTAGTGAAGTCTTTATAACCTTTCTGTTATAGAGAAATTCAGTACCGGAGGGAGAGACCTTTATCCTTTCTGCCTTAAAATCTACTCCGTAAACAAAAAGTTCCTTTGTTCTCTCTTCTGAGAGCTCTTTAACTACTGGAGGATTATCGGAGATAACGGCTGGAATACCTTTCTTTATAACTGCAACCTTTTCTCTTGCTATTTCTGTTAGCGTATTTCCTAAGTAGTCCGTATGGTCAAGGCCTACCCGTGTTATCACGGCAAGCTCGTGGGAAACGGCGTTAGTAGCGTCTAGCCTTCCTCCAAGTCCTACTTCAAAGACCGCTACCTCTACCTTAGCATCGTGAAAGACTTTAAGGGAAAGGAGGAAGGAAGCTTCAAAGTACGTTAGCTGGTATTTTTCAACGAGTGGGATAATTTCCTTAAAAGAGCTGTCAAGGATTTCTGTATCAACCTCCTTCATGTCAACTTTTATCCGCTCGTTAAACCTTAAAAGGTGAGGAGAGGTAAAGAGTCCTACTTTTAGGCCGTTCTGTCTGAGAATTTCAGCTATCATATGGGATGTTGAACCTTTGCCGTTAGTTCCGGCGACAATTATGGAGGGGAAGGTCTTAAAATCGGTTTCCTCTACTGCTTTCTTTATTCTTTCAAGCCCCGGTTTCCAGTTGAATTCCTTACTTTTGTAGAACTTTTCAAATAGTGTCATCATTACCTCTTGGTAAAATTCAGAAACCACTAACGTCAAGGGGAAAATTTATGAAAAAATTTTTAGAGTTCATAGCTACTGGCTTTTACAGCGGTAAACTGCCTAAGATGCCGGGAACTTGGGGTTCAATACTTGCGGCTATTTTAATTTACTATTTCTGGCCTGAAAGCGTTAAGCTCCAGCTGTTAATCGTAGTTGTTACCTTCTTCCTGAGCGTAGTATCCTCTGACTTTGTGGCGAGGGAGTTCCGGAGTAAAGACCCGGACTGCGTAGTTATTGATGAGATTCTGGGGATGGAGATTTCCCTTTTAGGCCTTTCTGCTCAAGGGGACATAAGGTTCGTTTTTCTATCCCTGATTTTATTTAGGATTATTGATATAATGAAACCGCCTCCTATTCCGCAGTTTGAGAGGTTTCCCGGGGGATGGGGAATTACCGTTGACGACGCCGTTGCCGGCGTGATGACTAACATTATTCTCAGGCTTATCGGAGGTTTGCTTTATGTTTAAAAAGGTTCTCATAGCCAACAGGGGAGAAGTTGCAACGAGAGTAATAAGGGCTTGCAAGGAGCTAGGAATAAAGACTGTGGCCATTTATTCGGAAGCGGACGTAAACTCCCTTCACGTTAAGAAGGCCGATGAGGCCTACCTTATCCACGGTGATCCTGTAAAGGCCTACCTAAACTACTTCAAGATAGTGGATATTGCTAAAAGGGCTGGGGCAGATGCGATCCATCCCGGTTACGGTTTCCTCTCCGAAAGGGCAGATTTTGCCGAGTACGCAAGGAAGCAGGGAATTGAGTTCATAGGCCCTGCCGTAGAGCACTTGAAAGTATTCGGTTCAAAGATTGAGGCGAAAAAGCTCATGAAGGAGCTTGGAGTTCCCGTAGCCGAAGGAAGTGAGGAGCCGATAGAAGACCTCAGGGAGGCCAAGAAGGTAGCAGAGAGGATAGGCTACCCTGTAATGATAAAGGCTGCCCACGGTGGTGGAGGGAGAGGTCTAAGGGTGGCCAGAAGCGAGGACGAGCTTGAAAAGCTCTTTAACGTTGCTGTTAAGGAGGCCGAGGCAGCTTTTGGAAAGGGTGAAGTCTTCATAGAGAAGTTTATTGAGAACCCCCGCCACATAGAGATTCAGATACTTGCAGATAAGCACGGGAACGTTGTCCACTTAGGAGAGAGGGACTGTTCTCTACAGAGGAGACACCAAAAGGTTCTTGAAATAGCTCCCTCTCCTGTTCTAACCAGAAGACAGAGGGAGAGACTGGGTAGAATCTGCGTTGAAGCGGCAAAAGCAATAGGTTACTACGGTGCCGGAACGTGGGAATTCCTGATGGATAAGTACGGCAACTTCTACTTTATGGAAGTAAACCCGAGGCTTCAGGTTGAGCACACCATTACAGAGGAGATTACCGGAATAGATATCGTCAAGGAACAGATAAGGATAGCGGCCGGTATGGGTCTCTCGTTTTCTCAGAGAAACGTTCAGATACGCGGTTTTGCCATGCAGTTCAGGATAAACGCCGAGGATCCGACAAAGGACTTTGTCCCGGTTCCGGGAACGATAACGGCCTACTACTCTCCCGGCGGTATCGGCGTAAGGATTGATGGTGTTGTTTACAAAGGTTACACGATTCCTCCTTACTACGATTCTATGGTGGCCAAGCTCATCGTTTGGGGAAGGAGCTGGGATGAGGTCATAAGGCGTTCAAGGAGAGCTCTCGGCGAGTTTTTAATCCGTGGTGTTCCAACCACCATTCCGTTCTTCAAGAAAATCCTGAACGACCCTGAATTTGTAAAGGGGCAGTTTGATACTTCCTTCATAGACAGGAAGATAAGAGACTTCACCTTCATAAAAGAACCCGACCCTGAGGTGATAGCCCTTGCTCTTTCTGCGGCGATAGCCGCTCACCACGGGCTTTAAAAATTACAAGGGAGGAAAGATAGATGGGCAGGAAGATACAGTTTACAGATGTAACACTAAGGGATGCCCACCAGTCCCTCTTTGCCACGAGGATGAGAACAAAGGACATGGTTGATATAGCTCCAGTTATTGATAAGGCCGGTTTCTGGTCTGTTGAGTGCTGGGGGGGCGCGACCTTTGACGTCTGTATGAGGTTCTTGAAGGAAGATCCGTGGGAGAGGTTGAGGACTTTAAGGAAGCTAATGCCAAACTCCCGCCTTCAGATGCTCCTGAGGGGACAGAACTTAGTCGGTTACAGGCACTATCCCGATGACGTAGTTAAGGCCTTTGTAAGAAAGGCTGCGGAGAACGGCATAGACGTTTTCAGGGTGTTTGACGCCCTTAACGACTTAAGGAACGTTGAAGTGGCCGTAGAGACGGCGAAGGAGATGGGAAAGATTGTGGAGGGAGCTCTCTCCTACACCATAAGCCCCG
>QNYI01000055.1 GCA_003978805.1 Desulfurobacterium sp. | reverse complement strand
GAGCCTTTTGTGAAACCTGAACACGTTTTACCGATAGTGGAGGCACTTAAAAAAGGTGAGGAGTACGCGACGGTTGCTACGCCTTTTAGGAGTTTTGACGAGCTCCAAGACCCCAACAACGTTAAAGTTGTTCGGGATAGAAAGGGACACGCTATCTACTTTTCAAGGAGCGTTATTCCTTTTGTGAGGGACGGAAACCTTTCCCCCGGTAACTACTTGAAGCACGTAGGGGTATACGGTTACACAAAAGAAGCTTTAAAGCGTTTTGTCGGCTGGCCTCAAGGGTTCTTAGAGAGGGCGGAGAAGTTGGAACAGCTCAGGATATTGGAGAACGGGTATAAAATTCACGTTTCTGTTGTTGAGAATTCCCCCCTTGGCATAGACACTTACGAGGACTTAAAGAAGGCCGAAAAAGTCTTAAAAGGAGAAGTGGAATGGCTTCAAAGCTGATTTTTGTAACTGGTGGAGTCCTCTCTTCCATAGGTAAAGGTATTACGGCCTCTTCCATAGGAACCCTCCTTGAAAGCAGGGGGTTTAAGGTAACGATTCAGAAGCTTGACCCTTACTTAAACGTTGATGCCGGAACGATGAACCCCTACCAGCACGGTGAAGTCTTTGTCACCGATGACGGTGCAGAGACCGACCTTGACCTCGGACACTACGAGCGTTTTACAAATGCAACGATGAGGAGGATAAACAACGTAACCTCCGGCCAGATATACCAAGAGATTATTCAGAAGGAGAGGAAGGGAGAGTTCCTCGGAGGGACGGTTCAGGTTATTCCCCACGTTACCAACCTTATTAAGGAGAAGATCCGTCAACTTATGTCCTCTGACGTTGACGTTGTTATAGTTGAGGTCGGTGGAACGGTTGGGGACATTGAGGGACTGCCTTTCTTGGAGGCGATAAGACAGCTGGGGATGGAGGTCGGCAGGACGAACGCTATCTACGTTCACGTAACTTACGTTCCTTACGTTAAATCTGCCGGGGAGTTAAAGACCAAGCCTACTCAGCACTCAATAAAAGAGCTCCGCGCAATCGGCATTCAGCCCGACATTATCGTTTGCCGTTCTGAGCGCTCAATTCCTTCCTCTGTAAAGCGTAAGATTGCCCTCTTTGCAAACCTGAAAGAGCACGAGATTATTACGGCAAAAGACCTTCCTACCATTTACGAGGTTCCCCTCGTCCTTCAGAAAGAAAAGATTGACGAGCTGATAATTGAAAAGCTCCAGCTTCCCGTGAGTAGGGAGGCCGACCTATCTAAATGGAAGGATTTTGTCGCAAGGGTGAAGAGGCCTTCCAGAGGTAGCGTAAAAGTAGCAGTTGTCGGGAAGTACATTGAACTTCCCGATGCCTACAAGAGCATTATAGAGGCCTTTGTTCACGCAGGTGCTGCAAACGACGTAAAGGTTGAAATCAAGTGGGTAAGCGCCGAAGAGCTTGATGAGAAAGAGCCCGAGGAGTTCCTGTCCGATGTATCCGGTATCCTTGTTCCCGGCGGGTTCGGGGAAAGGGGTGTTGAAGGAAAAATAAAGGCCGTCCGATTTGCAAGGGAGAATAAGATACCTTTCTTCGGCATATGTCTCGGGATGCAGTGTGCGGTTATTGAGTTTGCGAGGAACGTTGCAGGCTTAAAGGACGCTCACAGTGCGGAGTTTAGCTCCTTTACTCCTTACCCTGTCATTGACCTTATGGAGGAGCAAAAGGGGGTTAGGGAGAAAGGCGGGACTATGCGTCTTGGGGCATATCCTTGTGTCCTAAAGGAGGGAACTTTCAGCTACAAAGCTTACGGGAGGAAGGAGATTTCTGAGAGGCACAGGCATCGCTACGAGTTTAACAACAAGTTTAGGGACGTTTTAGAGAAGGCCGGGCTCGTGATAGCCGGAACCTCTCCAGACGGTAAGCTGGTGGAGGTCGTTGAGATAAAGAACCACCCTTGGTTCGTTGCAGTCCAGTACCATCCAGAATTTAAATCAAGGCCGAGAAAACCCCATCCCTTATTTGTAGACTTTGTGAAGGCCGCTTTGGAGTTAGAGGAAAGGTTTGGAGCTTAGGGAGCTCTCAGCTAAGGAGCTGACGACTATCGGGATAGGTTCTTCCTATCCCGTTTACTTTCCCGAGAACTTGGAAGAGCTTAGGAGTCTCTTAAAGAACGAGGACGTAATCGTCATCGGCGGTGGCTCTAATACAGTCCTCCCTGAGAGGTTGGAGAAAAAACTCTTTAGCCTTGAAAAGTTTAAAAAGCTTTCCCTTGAAGGGGACAGACTTACCGTTGGGGCTGGGGTTAGGCTGAGGGAACTCTTGGCCTTCCAGATTCGGAAAGGCTTTTCCCTTTTTGAGTTCCTTGCCGGGATTCCCAAGGCTACTGTCGGCGGTCTCGTGGCTCAGAACGCCGGAGCCTTCGGTAGAGAGGTAAAGGAGAGGCTGATAGAAGTAAAGTTCCTGAGCAAGGAGACTTTACAGCTTGAAGTATTAAGAGATTTTTCCGGATTTGGCTACAGGCAGTCTCCTTTTCCCGAAATAGGGGTCATCGTTGAGGTTACCTTTAAGGTATCTCCTTCACAGAGGGTAAAAGAAGAAGTAAAAAAGTTCGTGAAATTACGCCTAAAGAAACAGCCACCCTTTTACCTTAGGACTGCTGGCTCTACGTTTAAAAACCCTCCCGGTAGTTCTGCCGGCAGACTCCTTGACCTTGCTGGCCTTAAAGGTTTTAGAGTAGGAGGGGTGAGATTTTCGGAGCTCCACGCAAACTTTGTAGTGAACGAGGGGGGAAGTTTCGGTGAGTTCGTACTCCTTGTTGAAACCGGCAGGAAAAAGGTAAGGGAGCTCTTTGGGGTAGACCTTGAACTTGAAGTGAAGCTCTTACCTTAAACTTTAAATATGTCGCTCAGTATGTCCTCCTCAACCTCTCGGGGTAGCCTGTGGGAGACGATGGAGGAGATAACAGCGGTTGCGACGATTATTAAAAGTAGCGCAACGTAGGTCTCTTCGTCTATTAGTCCTTTTTTAAGCCCGAACAGTGAGGCAACGATTCCAAAGGTCAGCCTCATATTGAAGAAGAGCCCTGCCAGCTTGTAGACGGCTCCCTTAAAGAGGTTAGCCGTTGCG
>QNYI01000167.1 GCA_003978805.1 Desulfurobacterium sp. | reverse complement strand
TGCAGTTTCGGGGCGTGGCGCAGCTTGGTTAGCGCGCTTGGTTCGGGACCAAGAGGTCGGGGGTTCAAATCCCCCCGCCCCGCCCACTTTAAGCCGGAATTAAAAGTTTTCTCAGTTCCTTTATCCTGTCCCGGAGCTCCGCTGCTCTCTCAAACTCCCAGTTCTTTGCAGCCTCTTTCATCTCCCTCTCAAGGCGGGCAATTTCCTCAAGGAGCTCCTCTTCCGTTTTCGGTATTCTCTCTCCTTTCCTTTTCTTTAACTTGTAAAGAGGCAGTAGCCCTGCGTCCTCTAAAATGCTTGAGTCAAGGTTTCTCTTCACAGTTTGAGGTGTAATTCCGTGCTTTTTGTTGTACTCTTCCTGAATTTTCCTTCTCCTCTCCGTTTCTGCGATTGCCCTTTTCATTGATTGGGTAATTCTGTCGGCGTAGAGGATTACTTTACCGTTTACGTTCCTTGCAGCTCTACCGATTGTCTGGATTAGGGAGGTGGTTGAGCGCAAGAACCCTTCTTTATCTGCGTCAAGGATTGCAACTAAGGAGACCTCAGGAAGGTCAAGCCCTTCCCTTAAAAGGTTTACACCGACTAAAACGTCAAACTCCCCGCTCCTTAAACCCCTTATTATTTCAACCCTTTCAACGGAGTCTATCTCCGAGTGCATGTACTTTGCCTTTATTCCCTTTTCAATTAGGTACTCTGTTAACTCCTCTGCGCTCCTCTTTGTAAGGGTCGTTACGAGAACCCTTTCGTTCCTCCTGATTCTCTCCCTTATCTCTGAAAGGAGGTGGTCAATCTGCCCTTCCGTCTTCCTCACTTCAACAACGGGGTCTAAAAGCCCAGTAGGCCTTATTATCTGTTCAACGACCTTTTCGGAAACGGAAAGCTCAAACTCTCCGGGAGTGGCGGAGACGAATATGGCCTGGGGGACCCTTTCTAAGAACTCTTCAAAGTTAAGGGGACGGTTATCGTAGGCAGATGGCAGACGGAAGCCGTGTTCAACGAGGTTAAACTTCCTTGCCCTGTCTCCCCTCCACATTGCCTTTATCTGTGGAATCGTAACGTGGGACTCGTCTATGACTACTAAGAAGTCCTCAGGGAAGTAGTCAAGGAGGGTGTAGGGAGGCTCTCCGGGCTTTCTGCCGTCTAAGTGGCGGGAGTAATTTTCAATTCCTTTACAGTGGCCAACCTCTAAAAGGAGCTCCATGTCGTAGCGTGTTCTCTGTTCTAACCTCCTTGCCTCAAGCTCCTTTCCCTGCTTTAGGAAATAGGCAACCCTCTCCTCAAGCTCTTTCTCTATAGACTTAACGGCTTCAACTATTTTTGAGTAAGGGGTTGCGTAGTGGGAGGCCGGGTAGACGGTGTAGGAGTCAAAGGTCTTAAATACCTTCTGGTTGAAGTAGTCAAGCATAACGATTGAATCAACTTCATCGCCAAAGAGCTCTACCCTTACAAAAAAGTCCTCCGTATCTGCCGGGAAGATGTCAATAACGTCACCCCTTACCTTAAATATTCCCGGACGCAGGTCATACTCGCTCCTCTCATAACCGAGGGTGACGAGCTTCCTTATTACCTCATCCCTTTCAACCTCTTCTCCGACGGTAAACCTTAAAGAGAGGTTCTTGTAGTAGTCGGGAGAACCAAGACCGTAGATGCAGGATACAGACGCAACGACTATTACGTCTCTCCTTGTTAAAAGGGAGACTGTGGCAGAGTGGCGCATCCTGTCTATAACTGGGTTTATTGAGCAGTCCTTTTCTATGTAGAGGTCTCTGCTCGGGATGTAGGCTTCCGGCTGGTAGTAGTCGTAGTAGCTTATGAAGTACTCAACAGCGTTCTCAGGGAAGAAGTTCTTTAGCTCGTGGTATAGCTGTGCTGCTAAGACCTTGTTGTGGGATATGACGAGGGTAGGCTTTTGAACTTCCTCTATGACTTTTGCAATTGTGTAGGTCTTACCGCTTCCGGTTATCCCGAGTAGAGTCTGAAATCTAAGACCTTTCTTTATCCCTTCTGAGAGCTCCCTTATTGCCTTTGGCTGGTCACCCTTAGGAGTAAATGGTGATACTACTTTAAACTTTTTCATGGTTCTAAGCTGAAACCATAAAAAATTTTCCAATTAGAGGCAATTCAAGATTTTTTCGTTTACTCCAGTCAAAAATTTCAATCCCAACAACCTCACCATTTTCGTCATAGTCAATGACAATTCCTTCGTCCTCTAAGTGTTCACTTTCAACGGGGTACTTATCGGTTAGTTCAATGACAAGAATGTCCACATCGGGACTATACCTTACTCGCATAATCCCTTCCTCCTGAGGTTACGGTCAAACATCAACGTTATAACCACCAATTTTTTTCCGCAAGGTTCTACCACTACTTTTAAACATCGTCCTTTTACTTTTTTTATACGGCATTCTCTGTTAGGGTGATTCTTATCCGGTAATACAAAGTCAGGAGAGAAGATAGCAAGTTCTACCAACTCTAAGGTTAAGGGCAGGGGAGATTCTTTCTTTCTCCGATAAAATCTATCCCAGAAATGTTCGGTATAGACTACTTCCACTTTTTACCTCTGTAAAAAGGTGGGCAGGGCCCACCAGAAGGTATTTACTCGCCGAAGACTCTCTTGAATATGTAGTCAACGTGTTTTGTGTGGTAGGAAAGGTCAAAGATGTCCTCAATCTCCTCCTCTGTTAGGACTCTTCTGACCCTCTCGTCTTTTTTAAGGAGCTCCTTAAAGTCGGCTCCCTCGTTCCATACCTTCATTGCGTTTTCCTGAACGATGGCGTAGGCGTCCTCCCTTGTGAGTCCTCCCTTTTCTATGAGCGTAAGGAGAACTCTCTGGGAGAAGACGAGACCTTTTAAAAGGTTAAGGTTCTTCATCATGTTTTCAGGGTAAACGACTAAGTTTTCCATAAGGTCTGCAAACTTCTGGAGCATGTAGTCAAGGGCTATGCATGCGTCCGGGAAGATTGTCCTCTCTGTTGAGGAGTGGGAAATATCCCTTTCGTGCCATAAAGGAATGTTCTCCATTCCGACTATGGAGGCGCTCCTAACTACTCTTGCGAGCCCGCAGAGCCTTTCTGAGAGTATCGGGTTTCTCTTGTGGGGCATTGCGGAAGAACCTTTCTG
>QNYI01000016.1 GCA_003978805.1 Desulfurobacterium sp. | reverse complement strand
GGCACCTTCTCCCATCTCCGTGTTCCTTGCGGGACTCCTCCTCAAGATGGGTGCTTACGGACTCCTTAGGTGGGAAATCTTCCTCTTCCCGCAGGCTACGAAGTTCTTCGCTCCCCTTATGGCGGTAATAGCCGTTCTTACCATCTTCTACGCCGGTTTTAGAGCTCTCGCCGAAGACCACATAAAGAGGATGGTGGCCTACTCAAGTATCAACCACATGGGATTTGTCCTCCTCGGTCTTTCAGCCCTTACTGCCGCCGGTATCTCCTCTGCCCTATACGAGATGGTGGGACACGCCCTCATTATTTCCATCCTCTTTATGATTGCCGGTTACATCCACCACAAGACCCATACTTGGTACATCTCTGAGCTTGGCGGTTTAATGAGGAAAATACCGGGACTTATGACGATGTTTGTTATAGGGGTCTTGGCAGCCGTTGGTCTGCCGGGAACGGCAGGTTTTGTAGGGGAGCTTACCGTTATGCTTGCTGCCTTTGACTACTACGGTTGGATAATGATTATCGTTCCTTTAGCAAGTGCCCTTTCTGCCGGGTTCTTTATGTGGATGCTCCAGAGAGCCGTATTTGGACCTTTAAGGGAGTCCTTTGAAGGGCTGAAGAGCCTTAAAGAGCTCCCCTTTGTTGAAAACCTTGCACTTGCGATGTACATTGCGGCATTTATCTTCGTCGGTATCGTTCCTTCTGTTGTTTTCAATCTCTACAACGGAAGTGTAGATATCTTTGCTCAACTCTTTAAGTAGGGGGTAGCAGGTGAATGTCAACTTCCTTGCGGCTGTAATGATTCTTGCTCTGACGGGATCTTTCCTGCCCGTTATTAACAGGGTCTTCAGGATATCCGGGATTCTCGGTGCAATTATCGCAAGTGCTGGCTACGTTCTTTCGGGTTCTCTGGTCTTCCTTTCTGGGGACGGTGGAACGCTTCTTTCCAATTTCTTCGTTACCGACGGCGTAACGCGACTCTTGGGACTGCTTATCCTCGTAGCCTCTTGGATGACTATGCTGGTCGTTTACTGGGTTACTGAGAGGGACAAGTTCGTTAACGAGCTGATAGGGGCTCTTCTCATATCAACGGCAGGAAGCCTGCTCCTTATCTCTGCCACCAACTTCGTTTCCCTCGTAATCGCTATGGAACTTATGACGATGCCCACCTACCTTATGGTTCTCTTTGCCTTTGACGAAAAGTCCATAGAGGCCGGTGTAAAGTACTTCTTTAACGGAGCTCTCGCCATAGGAACGATGCTCTTCGGTATATCCCTCCTTTACGCCGTAACGGGTAGTTTTGACTTCTCTGTTCTTGCGAAGGAGCTCTTTAAAGATCCCCTTGTCCTTCTGGCGGCAGTCTTTATTATTGCGGGCTTTGGCTTTAAGCTGACGCTCTTCCCGTTCCACTTCTGGGGACCCGACGTTTACGATGGAACTTACCCGGGAGTTGCTGCCCTGCTTACGGGGATTTCAAAAAGTGCAGCCTTTATCGCCTTCATGAGAGTAGTTTACGAGGCCTTACCGGAAATCTCTGGGAACTTTACCTTTATCCTTGCCGTCCTTGCGGCCGTTACGATGACCGTCGGTAACCTCCTTGCCCTTGCCCAGAAGAGGGTTTCCCGTATCCTTGCCTATTCATCTGTTGCCCACGCAGGCTATACACTGATTGCCTTTGCCGCCCTCTCCGTTCCGGTCAGCGTTACCGGTATCCTCTACCACTCTGCAGCTTACGTCTTTATGAAGACTGCTGCCTTCCTCTGCTTTGCCGTTTTCCTCTTCGTATGGGGTGCGAGGACTATGGACGACTATAAAGGGCTTGGAAAGAGGGAACCGGTTCTGGCGGTTCTCTTCCTGATATTCCTCCTTTCCCTTGCAGGTGTTCCTCCGATGGCCGGCTTCATCAGTAAGGTCTTTGTATTTACCGCTGCTGTTGACGCTGGGATGACTTGGCTTGCCCTTGTAGGGCTTTTAAACAGCGCCTTTTCCGTTGCTTACTACATCTGGATTGCTAAGCAGATGTTCCTTGAAGAGCCAACCCTTGAGGAGCCTGTTAACGCTCCTTCAAACAGGAATCTCATAGTTATTCCCCTTGCCGTTATGGCGACTTTCCTCGTAGTTCTCGGTATCTGGCTTGAGCCGGTGGTGGATGTTTCACACCTTTTCGCCTCCAGAGTGGGCTTTTAAGGGCTTTTCCTGCGGGCTTGTCCCGCTTTCCATTAATTGAAATAAAAAACGGAAAGTTCTATAATCAGCTCCGAGGATTTAGAGGGTAGGAGAAAAGAGTGTGGATATACTGAGTAGGGAGCTCCACGCGCTTCCCGTCGGTTCCCCCTTTGAAGGCTACTTTGTAATTGAATACGTAGAGATAAAAAAACACAGAACTGGCGAACCGTTCCTCAGGTTAGTCCTTTCAGATAGAACGGGAGCTTTTTCGGCTCTCTGGTGGAAACCTCCGAAGGATGCAGATCTTACTATCTTCAAGAAAGGGGACGTAGTTTTTGTCTCCGGGTGCGTTGAATACTTTCAGGGAAACCTTCAGCCTAAGCTAAAAGAGATAAGGCTGGCTTCTCCGGGAGAGTTTGACCCCAAGAAGTTTCTATGTGAAAGCCGTTTTTCAGTAGAGGATCAGTTTATAAGACTCCTTGAGGTAATAGAGAGTATAAAGAACCCTTTCCTAAAAAAGCTCCTTGAGGAGTTCTTCTACGACGATGAGTTCGTAGAGAAGTTCCTGAAGGCTCCTGCCGGAAAGACCATTCACCACGCCTGTATAGGTGGTCTCCTTGAGCACACCCTCGGTGTAGTTGAAATCTGCGAGACGGTGGCGGGAAGGTTTAAAAGCATTGATAGGGATTTACTTGTAACTGCTGCTATCCTCCACGATATCGGCAAGGTCTACGAGTATGAAGTTGGCGTCTCCATAGAGAGGACTACAGAGGGAATTCTCTTGGGGCACCTTTATATGGGGTGTGAGATGGTTGCCCTTAAGATAGAGAAGATAGGGGATTTCCCCAAGGATTTAAAAGTGAAGCTCCTTCACTGTATACTTGCCCACCACGGCGAGTACGAGCACGGCTCTCCTAAAAAGCCCAAAACCCTTGAGGCGGTAGCCCTTGCCTACGCTGACGCTTTAGACTCAAGGGTAAAGGTGTACCAGATAGAAAAACAGCTATGAAGGGC
>QNYI01000049.1 GCA_003978805.1 Desulfurobacterium sp. | reverse complement strand
TGGAGGAGCTCTTCATCGGGAAACTCCATAAGTATCTCTTTAATTTTTTCGGCAACAAAGGGGGAATTGGCGGGACTCACGTAGAGGAACTCAAGGATTTCAACGAGGGAAGAGAGAAAGAGCGACTCCAACCTTTTAAGGACTTCCTTTTCCTTCTTCCTAAGCTCCTCACGGAAGGCGCCAAGGTTCAGCTTTAAAGAACTAAGTTCTTTCCTATAACGAGCCTCAAGCTCCTTGAACTTCTCCTCGTAATGCTTAAGGACCTCCTCCTTAGCCCTCTCGTAACCTGAGGAAAAACCCTCTTTGTAAGCCTCCTTCTTTACTCTTTCAAGCTCTAAAGTATGCTTTTTCTGGAGCTCCAGAATTTTCTCTTTATATATAGATTCAACCTCTTCAACGGTAAGGGTTTTCCCCTTTTCCTGCCTCTTCTCTTTCTCTTCTTCAGGTTCAAGAAGAGGAGTAAAGTCTTCAAGCTCTAATATCATTTGGCTAACCCTTCTTCCCTGAGCCACTTGCTAATAACGTTGGCAACGAGCTCCGGGTAGTCCCTTGCCACCTCAACAACCTTAACGTAAACCGGGTCATCCTCAATTCGTATCTCCTCAAACTCCTCCCTGTGTTCAGCCCTCGCCTTCATTTCGGCGAGTATGGCCTCAGGAACCTCCGCTCCCTCGGGAGGAGCTCCTTTCTTACCTTTAAGGAACTTAAGCGCAACTAAACCTCCGCCACCCAGAGCAAGGAGTGCCGCAACGGCAACGTAGTACCAAGGGAACTGTTCTGTCTTTTCCGGTACTGAAAAGAGCTCCCTCGCCTCAAAGGGAACGCTTGCTACAGTCACCCTGTCGCCCCGCTTAGGGTCAAAGCCTATCACGCTCTTTACGATGCTCTCGTAGGTCTTTATCTCCTCCTCCGACCGCGGAACGAACTTTACAACCTCTTTCCCGTCCTTACCCTTAACTTTTTGGTACTTACCATCAACGAGGACGCCAACGCTGATTCTCTTTATCCTAAAAATTGGAGTAACCGACCTTTCCACAGTCCTTGAAACGTCATAGTTCGTCGTAACGTCCTTCTTCTCCCTCTTAACGACTTTACCGCCGGCTTCAAGGTTAACAACAGGAGGAACGTTTGTTGAAGTTCCCGGAACGCCCTGTTCCTGCCTCTTTTGAGCCTCTTCCCTCTCCTGAATTTTCCTCTCACTGACAACGGCAGTCATATCGGGATCGTAGAGCTCCTTCTGTCTCTCCACCTTTCCCGTTTCTACTTCCACAGAAGCCCTAACTACAACTTTACCTCCTCCGAGAACCTGAGAGAGCATTGTTTGAATCTTCCTCTCTATTTCCCTCTCTAAGCGCCGTTTTATTTCAAACTCCTTGGTTACTTCTAAGGAGTTCTCCTCTTCCTCTACAAGGTCAGATAGAACCCTACCTCTGTTATCAACGACAGTTACGTTCTCAGGTTTTAACTTGGGAACGGCGTGGGAGACGAGGAAAACTATTGCCTTCACCTGCTCCTTTGTAAGTTCCCTTCCATCCCACAGCCTAACAAGGACAGAGGCCTTAGGTTCGTCCTCTTCCCTTACAAAGAGGGAATCCTTCGGGAGGGCAATGTTTACCTTAACGTCCCTGACCGGGTCAAGCCTCTTTATAGTTCTTTCAAGTTCCCCTTCAAGGGCCCTTAAATACTCTACGCTCTCCTGAAACTGGGTAGTTCCGAGCTTCGGCTCATCAAATATCTCAAACCCAACAACCTTACCGTGGGGAAGCCCTTTAGAGGCAAGTTTTAACCTCACCTCGTAAACTTTATCCTCAGGAACGAGAATTATGCTACCCTCACCCTCTACCCGGTAGGGAATCTTTTCTTCTTGAAGGACAGAAAGAATAGCTCCAGCATCATCGGGACTTAAGTGAGTATAGAGGACTGCGTAGTTACCTTCTCCGCCCCTTTGTAGCGTCAGGAAGGCAAGAAAAGAAACAAGGGTCAGAGCTGAAAGGGCAAGGACTATATTCTTAGGGTTCGCGTTATCCCTTATAAACTTTTCCACCTTTTCCTTGAAGCTTCTTATGTCCACCTACTACAACCCCTACACCTGCATTCTCATGATTTCCTGATAGCTTTCAACGGCTTTATTCCTTATTTCTACCAATAGCCTCAGTGAGAGCTCCGCCTTTTCAATACGGTACATGAGCTCTTCTATATTCTCTACGTTTCCCTTTATGAGTGCCTCCTCCGCCTTCCTTGCATCAAGCTGATCCCTGTTAACGCTTTCTATAAAGTTTTCAAAAAGCTCTTTAAAACCGCTTTTAACCTTCCCTTCCTTCCCGTTAAAGGCCTGAGTAAAGCCAACGGACGTATCAAAATCCACTTTCACAACTTCCCCCCCGTTACGCTTTAAGGATGTCCAAGGAGCTGAGTATCATCCCTTTATGGGTATTAAAAGCCGTAAGGTTGGCCTCGTACGTTCTCATGGCAGATATCATATCAACCATTTCCCTTAAAGGGTCTACGTTGGGCAGTTTCACGTAACCATTCTCGTCGGCAAGGGGATTTGAGGGGTCGTACTTCATCTTAAAAGGGGATGGATCTTCCACAATCTCCTTTACCCTGACCCTGTAGGCCTTGACCTTCCCGACATCTTCAAGGACAGCTTCAAATACGGGTATCTTCCTCCTGTAGGGGTTACCGTTCTCATCTAAGGAGTTGGCATTTGCTAAGTTACTTGCGTGAACGTCCATCCTTACCCTCTGGACAAGCATACCGGTCAGAGATATCTCAAGCCCTTTAAAGAGCATCCCTTACCTCCCCAAAATGCTTAGCTTCAACTTGCCGATTTCCTTTCGTAAAACCTCGTTGAGAGCTCTCGTCATCAAAGCGGTCTCTGCAAGCTTTGCCAGTTCTTTGTCAAGGTTTACCCTGTTTCCATCGTAGCCGTTTACGTCGTTCAGTTCTACCACCCTGTAACTACCTCCACCAGAAGGGTCAATATGGCGGGGATCGGTCTTTTTTAGCTTCAGAGCTCCTTCAAGTTCCCTCTCAAAAACGAGGTCGCGGGGCTTGTAAAAGGGAGTATCCGCATTTGCAATGTTACCCTGTATTACTTTAGAACGCTCAAAGTAGAAAGAGGCCATCTTTGCTATCGGTTCAAGGTTCTCAAAAAGCTTCCCCACCCCTTAAAACCTCCTCAA
>QNYI01000155.1 GCA_003978805.1 Desulfurobacterium sp. | reverse complement strand
CTTGAGGCCTTGACAGACGAAGAGAAGGAAGTCCTTATGGCACTTGCCTACATAGACGGTGAAGGTAATATCCTCCCTGCCGGTGAGCACCTCCTTGAAGCTTATAGGATATGGAAGGAGAGAAGCTTTAAGCCGGTTAAGTCCATCAACGTTGAAATCCTTGACGCGGAGCTCCTTAAGGCCATCCGAGAGGTCTGGAAGCACCACGAGAGCGACCCGTCTGTTCTTCCTACGGTAGACGAGCTCGTTCACTACCTCTTCTACAAACCCCTTAAAGACTACAGGCACCTCATTCAGCACTACGGAAGGAGGCTCTATCAGGACTTAGGCTACCAAAAGAAAGAAGAGATTATGAAGAAGTTCTCAGAAGTCAAAACTGCCGAGGAGCTCTTTAAGAGCTTTTACGAAAAGGGTAACAGGTGGTACGAGAAGATGTACGACATCGTTCAGGAATCCCTCTATACCTTAGAGTCCTTCAACCTTGTAAGGGCTGAGGAGAGAGAGGGAAAGAAGGTTCACTACCTTACGGAGTTCGGAGAGAAAGTCCTTGAAGATATGGACAGGCGCGGAATGAGGGAAATCCCTGCCGTTGCAGTAAAGGCGATCACGATTGCCAATAAAGAGTTTGCCTCACCGAACGTTGACTGGTACAGGAAAGCCGTTGAAGCCCAGCTTGTTGGCGGTGGTGAGGCCACAGAGGCAGGTAGGATGTACGCCCAGATAGCCTACCAGATAAGGAGACTTCCCCACATTACCCGCTTTGAGCTTCAGGTTCTCCACAGGATACCGGAGAAAGGCTTCTTCGTTAAAGACGTTTACGAACAGTTTGAAGAAACTTGGAAGGAGGAGGTTGAGTATGCCCTCAATAAGCTGGAAGCCCGGGGTTACATTGACATCCTTCAAAACGAGGCCATTGTCCTAACTGAGGCCGGGAAGCTCATAAAGAGAGCTCTCTCAGGAACTCCTGAGGGTTTTGCGAACCCGATTACTCCCCTTGCTGTAAGGGTTCTTGAAGCCTTGAGGAAGGTAGGTACGCTCTACGAGAAAGAGAAGAAGGTTAGGGTTCTTCCGAAGAACTTTGCAGAAGCTATGAGGATTTCCGGCCTTGACCCTGACTCCTTTGAGAAGGAGCTCGTAGTCCTTAGGGCCTCTAACCTCATAGGTAAGAACAGCATCAATGAGGCGGGTCTCCTCATCTTAGAGGCCCTTGAGAAGCTAAACTGAAACCTGTAAAGTCAAGAGAGCAAAAGGAGGGGGCTTTTAAGCCCCCTTTAATTTTTTTAGGTGAGCTGCGGTAAGGATTGCAATTTTGTAGAAAAAAGTTATATTAAACTTCCCTAATCTTTTAAAAACCAGTAGAGGAGGTTACGATGGCTCCCTCTCAGGACTTTAAAGGAAGGATTACCATTCTGACGGTAGTTCCTCTGATTGTCGTTCTTATCTTTGCCTACTTCCTGATATCTGAAGGCTACAGGCAGGTCAAGAACGTAGAGTCCCTTGAAAAGGGTATCGTTCTATCAACGAAGATTTCTGCAGTAGTTCACGAGCTCCAGAAGGAGAGGGGAAGGAGTGCAGGTTTCCTCGGTAGCGGAGGTAAGGAGTTTAAGGAGGAGCTTAAAGAGCAGAGGCTTTTAACCGACAGGGCAATTTCGGAGCTCAAGTCGGCCGTTGATAGGGAGTACTTGGCAGCTCTACCTGAGGAAACGAAGAGAGTAATTGAGCGCGTTATATCTGATGAGCTAAACAGTATCAGCGAGGTGCGGAATAAAGTTGATAAGAGAGAGATATCCCTGAAAGATGCCGTGAGCTTTTATACAAGGCTTAACAACGAGCTTATTGACGCCATTGGAGAAATTGCAAAGGTCAGTGATAATGCAAGTGTTGCAAGGGAACTTACAGCTTACGCAGACTTCCTTTACGCTAAAGAAAAGATGGGACTTGAAAGGGCTATACTTTCTGTTGCTTTCTCCCGGGATAAGTTTGACTTACCCCTCTTTAAAAAGTTCGTTAACCTTCTTGCCCAGCAGAAGGCCTTCATCAAGTCCTTTGAGCTTGTAGCTTCTGGAAACGTTGTTAGTTACTACAGGAAGACAGTTCTCTCTTCTGACCCTGCAAGAGAAGTCGCAAGGCTTGAGAAACTTGCCCTATCCGTTCCCTTTGAAGGGGGATTTAACGTTGACCCGAACTACTGGTTCGGGGTAATAACAAAGAAAATAGACCTTATGAAAAGGGTTGAAGACTACATCTCCCGGGACCTACTCTCAAAAGTTGAGGTTATAAAAGGGGAAACGAAAGGGAAGCTCATAATGGTTGTCGTCCTTTCAGCTCTCTCCATCGTAGTGGTTCTCGGGGTCAGGCTAACAATGGGGAAGAGCCCTGAAGGGTAGGGTTTTCTCCCTACCCTTTCAGGTTATATATCGGTTTGACGAACCTTTCTACCTCTACGGTTCTCGGTAGAAACTCAAGGATTTCCTTAGGGTCTTTATAGGCGAAGGGGGCTTCGTCCAACGTGTCCTTGTTTACAGTTGTTGAGAAGACCCCGGCCTCTTCAACCGCTTTTTTAAAATCACTTACGCTAAACTGTTCTTTGGCCTTCCTTCTGCTAATCTTCCTTCCGGCTCCGTGGGGAGCGGAAAAGTTTAGTTCCCTTACCCCTTTTCCCCTTCCGATAATTAATCCTGTTGTAAGGTTAAAGGGAATAACGACTCTCTCACCCTTATGGGCAGATATCGCTCCTTTCCTGACGCACATGTCCCTTTCAAGGTCTATGTAGTTGTGAACGCTCTTTATAAGCTTCCTCTCGTCAAACTCCTGTTTAAAGAACTCTTCAACGATAAGCTTTAAAATCATCCTCCTGTTAAGGTCTGCGTACTTCTGTGCCAGCTTCATCGCCCTCAGGTATTCCCTTCCACCTTTGTTAAGGGGAAGGAAAGCTAAGTCTGCCGGGACGTCGGGGAATTTCTTCTTTGTGTACTCCTTTGCTTTCCTCTGGAAGTGGTTACAGACCCTTAAGCCTAAGTTCCTTGAACCTGAGTGGACGGTTAAGTAGAGCTCCCCGCTTTCGGTATCGTAACCGAGTTCTAAAAAGTGGTTACCGCTTCCGAGGGTTCCTACCTGCAGGATAGGGTCTTGGAGGTCTATCTTGTAGGTGTTTATGAGGATGGACTTAATCTCTGAAAGGAGCTCCTTATCCTCCTTACTCAATGGCA
>QNYI01000012.1 GCA_003978805.1 Desulfurobacterium sp. | reverse complement strand
TTCTCCGTTTTCATACTCTTCATAGGCCTTTATTATCTCCTGAACGAGTCTGTGTCTTACAACGTCGTTTCTTGAAAATTCTACGATTTCTATTCCTTTTATTCCTTTAAGTATTTTAATGGCCTGAACAAGTCCAGACCTTTCCTTTGACGGCAGGTCAATCTGGGTTATGTCTCCCGTTATGACAACCTTAGAGCCAAATCCGAGCCTTGTTAAGAACATCTTCATCTGTTCCTTGGTTGTATTCTGGGCTTCATCAAGGATTATGAAAGCGTCATTTAGAGTCCTTCCTCTCATGTAGGCAAGGGGAGCTATCTCAAAGATGTTCCTCTCTAAAAAGGAGTTGACCTTTTCCGGTTCAATCATTTCAAATAGTGCATCGTACAAGGGTTTAAGGTAGGGGTCAATCTTTTCCTGAAGGGTTCCCGGGAGGAATCCGAGCTTTTCCCCGGCCTCAACGGCAGGCCTTGTAAGGATAATCCTGTTCACTTTACCGCTCTTAAAGTAAGATACCGCCGCTGCTACGGCTAAGTAAGTCTTTCCCGTTCCTGCAGGACCTACGCCGAAAACTATATCGTTTTTCTTTATGGCCTCTATGTACCTTTTCTGGGTGGGTGTTTTGGCGAAGATTTTCTTTCCCCGGTAGGTGGTGACAATTTTCTCGGCAGTTTCTACTATTTTTGTCTCCCTGCCGGTTGAAAGCTGTGTCATGTACATATCAACGTCTGCCTTTGTTAGTTTGTGTCCTGACTTTACGAGACCTTCAAGTTCTTTAAAGAACCTTTTAGCCCTCTCTTCGTTCTCTACGCTACCGCTTATCATTATCTCGTTGCCCCGGGAGCCGAGCCGAACGTTTAGAATCTCTGCTAACTTCTTCAGGTTTTCTTCACCGTGTCCGACTATTGTGTAAAAGTCCTCAGGGTTAAGTTCCAAAGTTACCTTTATCAACTCCACCTCCGAGAGGTTAGCTTACGGTTACTTCCGATATTCCCTTAACGTTCTTGACCCTTATAACTCTGTCTCCCACAACTTCAAGCTCAGGGTCGTGAGTTACTATTACCATTTGGGGTATCTTAGCTTTCAGCTTCAAGAGGAGGTCTGTTAGCGCCTGTCTCCTCTGGCGGTCAAGGTGTACTGTAGGTTCGTCAAGGATGAGCAGTTCAAAGTTCTGGGCAAAGTACTTAGCCATTGCAAACCGTAAAGATAGTGCAAAGGCTATCTGTTGTCCGCCGGAAAAGTCGCTGAGCTCTGCCCTTCCACCGCCGGGAACGCTAAAAGTTACGGTAAGGTCTTCTGAGATCTCTAAGTCACCGAACTCAAAGTCAAACTCCTCAAAGAATTCTCGGCAGTAGCGGGAAATCTGGGGGAGGAGGGACTTCCTTACCTTCCGTAGGAAGCCTTTTTCTGGGTGGATACCTTCTGAGACGGCTCTGATGATTCTTAGGGAGTCTTCAAGCTTAGCAAGGAGCTTAGTTTCACTCTCCTTTTTCGCAAGCCTTTCTCTGTCAAGCAGTGCTTTTCTTTTAAGGGTCTTAATTTCACCTTCAAGTTTTGAGATAGAGTTCTGGAGGCTTTCAACAGTTTCTCTCTGCTTTTTAAGGGTTTTCTCAACAGTCCTTAGGGCATCCATACTGAAGTCAAGGTCTAACAGAGCTCTCTTTAAGTTCTCCCTCTCTGCTTGGAGCTCTTTGAGCCTCTTTTCCTTCTTTTCTTTCTCTTCTGTATAGACGGGGAGGTTGTTGACTTCACCCTCTATCCTGCTGAGCTCATCTCTTTTCCTTTCAAGCCTCTCTATCTCCTCGTTGACCTCTTTCGGCTTTGACACCTTTAGGTTGTTCTCTTCCTTAACCTTTTTTATCTTTGATAGGAGCTCCTCTATCTCCTTCTCTATCTGCTCCGATTTACTGCAGAGCTCTTTAAGCTTTTCGGCAGAGAAGTTGTTCTTCAACTTCTTTAACTCCTTCTCTTTCTCCAAAAGTTCTTCCCTTAGGGAGCTTACCCTTTCCTTTAGCCTTGCACTTTCTCCTTTCAGCTCTTCCCACCTTTTTTCAAGGAGTTCTAACTCCTTTTCGTTAAATTTCAGTTCCCTTAGGTTCATTCTCAACCTTGAAAGTTTTTCCTCTACTGCCTTCCTTTCCCCTTCAAGTTCTTCTCTCTTCCCTGCAGCTACTATCTCCTCCCTCAGGAGGTTCTCCTTTTCCCTTAGGGAGCTTTCCTTAATTTTAAGGAGTTCCTCCAGCTCGTTAATTTTTTCCCTAAGCTCCCTTAACCTTTTTTTACTATCATTTATAAGGGCTTTCCTCTTTTCTTCCTCAATGGGAGAGCCACAGACGGGACACTCGGCAGTGTGGATCTGCGAGAGTAACTCCTCTCTCCTTTCCTCCTCAAAGACTTTAGTCCTAAGGGAGGAGAGCTCCTCCCTTATCCTTTCAATCTCTTTCCTTAGACTTTCTACTTCTTTTTCCCTTTTACTGGGGTCTGCCAACGGGTTATTCTGGAGTTCATCTTTGATTTTTCTAAGTCTTTCATCGTTTTCTTTTATGGAAGTTAGCAAGTTCCTGTAGGTTTTTTCCTTCTCCCTAAAGGTTTTTAGCTCTTTTTCTGTTCTTTTTAGCTCTTCTTCTATTCTTTTTAATGTCTGTTCTGTTTTAAGGAGTTCGCTTTTTATCTTCGGTATCTCCTTTTCAAGGTTTTCTATCTCTTCTTTTGTCCTTTCAAGGGTTATCATCTCCTTCTGGAGGGAGAGGAGTTCATTTTTCTTCTCGGCAATTTGGGAGATTAAAGATTTTATAGTTTTTAGCGGGGGGAGGAGCTTAACCTCTTCCCGCAGGTTGGGGATTTTCCCCTTGAGTTTCTCTATTTCCTCTATCCTCCTGCTGAGCCTTTTTATGTCCTTCTCCTTTTCCTCTATCTCCCTCTCTACGCGGGAGAGGTTATCTTTCAGCCTCAGGAACGTTTCTTTCTTGGCCAACATACTCTCGTGGAGTCTTTCCTGCTCTTTAAGTAGGTTTAACTCTTCCTTTAATTGCCTTTTCTTCTCGTTTAGTTCTTCCTCCTTCTCCTTTATTTCCTCTTCGGTTTTACGGAGCTCTGACTCTATTTCTCCGAAAAGTTCCTGCCTTTTAAGGAGGGAGTCCCTAAATGCCCTAAGCCTTGAGGTGAAGTTTTTTATCTCTTCGTGTCTTTTACCTATTTCCTCTAAACCCAGTAGCCTGT
>QNYI01000162.1 GCA_003978805.1 Desulfurobacterium sp. | reverse complement strand
GAATAAGAGGTCCTGTAAAACGCTGTTGGATATTCCATGGGATAAACCGGCCTTTCAGTTTTGGCTTTCCTACTACAAAAACAGGTGGAATAAGCTGAAACTCCTGTCGCAGATTGATTCCTTTAAGGTCTTCTATCCGAAGATTGTTGAAATTTTCAGGGAAGAGGGAATTCCCGAGGACTTGGCTCTGCTTTCCATTGTAGAGAGCCAGGGAAACCCGTCGGCCGTTTCAAAGGCTGGGGCTGCCGGACTGTGGCAGCTTATGCCTTCAACTGCAAGAAGGCTCGGATTAAAGGTAAACTGGCTTATCGATGAAAGGTTTGACCCGATAAAGTCAACTAAGGCAGCAGCTAAGTATCTAAAGGAGCTCTACTCCATCTTCCGCAGGTGGGACCTGGCAATAGCCGCCTACAATGCAGGTCCTGGAAGGATTCAACACAGGCTCAAGAAGTTGGGGGATGCAGACTTTTGGGACTTAACGAAACTTCCCGATGAAACTCTCAACTACGTTCCCAAGTTCTACGCCGTCCTCTCCTTCATAAAGAGCTCCAACCTCCTTAAAGAGGAAAGACCGGAAGAAAAGCTCGTTAAGGTCAAAGTTCTCTCAAGGACTTCCCTATACAGGATATCAAAGAAACTCCACGTCCCCTACGGTATAGCAAAGCGCTTTAACCTCCAGTTCAGAAGGAGGATTGTCCCTGCCGGTCACTACGTCTACATCCCGATTAAGTACGTAAAGAAAACGGACTTAGTCAGGTACATAAAGTCGGCAAGGGTTTACGTCTACGTTCCAAAGAGGAGGGAAAGGGTATCCACAATCGCAAGGCGCTTCGGCGTAGACGCCTCAACCATAAAGGAACTGAACCACTTAAGGAGAAACGTAGTCTACAGGGGACAGACGCTACTGATAGTAAAAAGGGAAGAGAAGGGAAGGGTAACAGATGGCAGTAGTTAAAGAGTCAGACACGATTATCCTCTACGACCCGGAGAAGGGAAAGAAGTACTTCCTTAACCTCTCCCTCGCAAAGGGAAAGTTCAACACCGACAGGGGAGAGCTGGAGCTCTCAGAGCTCGTAGGGAAAAGATACGGGGAGTTTGCCGAAACCCACAAAGGCTTCCGCTACGTTATCCTTCCCTGTACCCTCTACGACTTCATAATGCACAAGCTAAACAGGCTCACCCAGATAATCTACCCCAAGGACTCGGCCTACATAGCCCTCAAGCTCAACGTAAAGCCGGGAGACACGGTAGTAGAGTGCGGTATCGGTAGCGGTGCAATGACCGCCGTCTTTGCCCACATAGTCGGGGATACGGGAAGGGTAATCAGCTACGAGAGGAGAGAGGAGTTCATAAAGAACGCCATCTCAAACCTCAGGAAGCTGAACCTTGACCACCGGGTTCTCGTAAAGCACAAAGATATCGGCGACGGATTTGACGAGAGGGAGGCAGACGCAGTCTTCTTAGATGTCAGGGAACCTTGGCTGTACATAGAACACGCCTACAGAGCTCTAAAGACCGGCAATGTGCTGGGAGTTCTCGTCCCCACTGTTAACCAAGTAATAGAAGTCCTCAAGAAACTTGAGAGTATGCCCTTTATGGACGTTGAAGTCTGCGAAATACTCCTCAGGAAGTATAAACTCGTTCCAGAACGTTTCCGTCCCGAAGACAGAATGCCTGCCCACACAGCCTACCTTATATTTGCAAGAAAACTACCGGAGGGGATAAAGGGATAATGGAAACTGTGACCTTACTCCAAAAGTCCGGAATCGTCGGTTACATCCTCCTTGCCCTTTCTGTTATCTCTGTGACGATCATCATAGAAAAACTAATCACCTTAAGGCTCTCCCGACTCGTCCCGAAAGAAGACCTGAGAATCCTCGTAGATTTTTTAAGCGAAGGAAACCTCGGAGATGCGATAGAGCTCTGCAAGAAGAGGAAGAACCTCTTAACGTCAATAGTCCTTGACGCCCTCAAAAACGTCGGAGAGCCTACAAAAGAGAACTTCCTCCATGCCTTTGAGGTAACGGCAAGGAGGAAATTCTTAGAGCTTGAAAGGGGAATGGCACTACTTGCGACCATAGCTGCGGTCTCACCGCTCCTTGGACTCGTAGGAACCGTCCTCGGAATGATAAAGATATTCGGCGTTCTAACCACAGGAGCTTCAGTAATAGGCAACCCACAACAGCTTTCAGGTGGAATCGCCGAGGCTCTCCTCACAACCGTCTTCGGTCTCTTCGTAGCCATTCCGGCCGTCGTTATGTACAACCTCTTCCAGAAAAAACTTGACAAGATAGCCGCCGAAGTGGAGACGGCAGGCATCCTTATGGCAAACAACTTCAAAGAGAAAGAATTTTCAGAAAGGGGGTAGAGATGGAAGAACTCAAAAAGTTGATAGAAGAAGCTTGGGAAAACAGGGAGCTCCTTAAAGAAAAGGAGTATCAGGAAGCTATAAGGGAAACCGTAGACCTAATTGACAAGGGAAAGCTAAGGGTTGCCGAAAGGATAAGCGTAGGCAACTGGAAGGTAAACGACTGGGTTAAAAAGGCCATTCTCCTCTTCTTCCCCATCTCCGAAATGAAGGTCATGGAGCTGGGTCCTTTTGAGTACTACGACAAGATACCCCTTAAAAAGAACTGGGAGAAGCTGGGAGTAAGGGTAGTTCCCCCTGCAACTGCAAGGTACGGCTCTTACATAGAGCCCGGAGCGATACTGATGCCTTCCTACGTAAACATAGGAGCTTACGTAGGTTCTGGAACGATGGTTGACACTTGGGCTACCGTCGGTTCATGCGCACAGATAGGCAGGAACGTTCACCTCTCAGGCGGAGTGGGTATCGGGGGAGTCCTGGAACCTCCCAACGCAAGACCCGTGATAATAGAAGACAACTGCTTTATAGGTTCAAGGTGCATAATCGTTGAAGGCGCAATCATTGAAGAGGAAGCCGTCCTCGGAGCAGGAGTTGTAATAACAGCCTCCACTAAAATCATTGACGTTACCGGCGATGAACCCGTTGAGTACAGGGGAAGGGTTCCGGCAAGAAGCGTAGTTATCCCGGGAACGAGGGTCAAGAAGTTCCCGGCAGGGGAGTACGGAGTCCCTTGTGCCTTAATCATCGGCAAGAGGAAAGAGTCCACCGATAAAAAAACATCCCTCAACGAAGTTCTCAGGGAGTTTAACATTCCGATTTAAATAATAGTTAGAGTTTTATACACTAAAGC
>QNYI01000159.1 GCA_003978805.1 Desulfurobacterium sp. | reverse complement strand
GGTAAAGGAAATAAAAATCCTAAAGGTTCCTGCAAAGCACAACAGGGGAAGGAATATCCTCTACCCAGATACCGGCGTAGGTGGCTTTGTCTTTACGGTAGAGGGTTTGACCTTTTACTTTGCCGGGGATACGGCCTTTTCAAGGGAGCTCTACACTTTAGTGGCCGAGAGAGTTCCAAGGGTAGACTTTGCGATGCTCCCCATAGGTGGCTTTATGCCCTTTCCTTTCAGGAAGTTCCACCAAACTCCTGAAGAGGCCTTTGAAGGGTTCTCCCTTTTAAACGCCGGCTACCTCGTCCCTATCCACTTTGGAACTTGGCATCTCATACCTTACTACGTAAAGAAGGAAAGAGCCGTTGAAAGGCTCCTTTCCTGTAGCTATATTTGTGGACGGGAAGAGGAAGTTCTGGTTATAAGGCCGGGGGAGTCTTTTGACATTTAACCGCTTTTATAGTAGTTTTAAAGCTATGAAACTGAAAAAGCTATTTATTGGAATAGTTTTTATAACGGCGATTAGCTGCGGTTACTCCTTAGAGGATTTCCTATACCCTCCCTTTACTGCCGTAGAGGAAGTAACCGCCGTTGAGAGCTCTTCTATCTGCTTGGTTGAGAAAAAACGTTCCTCAGAAGTTCTTCCATTCACTCAGGATGATAACGGAACTACCGTTGAGATAGTTGACTTTGTCTTAAAGATTGACAACCGTTTTGCCTCCTCCCCGCCAAGGGCTTCTCCTTTAGCTTAGCTTAATGTCTCTCTCCTAAAAAAAACGGAGGATTTCTTTAAAACATTTCGGGAGGATAACTATGCTTAATGCCATACTAACTAAAATCTTTGGAAGCAAGAACGAAAGGGAGATAAAGAAGCTAAAGCCAATTGTTGAGAGGATAAACGCTCTGGAGAGGGAGTTTGAGAAGAAGAGCAGGGAGGAGCTCCAGTCCCTTACGGCAAAGTGGAAGGAGGAGCTTGCAAAGTTAGAGGACGACAAGAAGAAGTTTGAGTATATGGACAAAATACTTCCTGAGGCCTTTGCGGCCGTTAGGGAAGCAGCAAAGAGAACCCTCGGAATGCGCCACTACGACGTTCAGCTAATAGGCGGAATAGTCCTCCATCAGGGAAAGATTGCAGAGATGAAGACGGGAGAGGGTAAAACCCTCGTTGCCACTCTCCCTGTCTACCTTAACGCCCTTGCCGGGAAAGGCGTTCACGTCGTTACAGTCAACGACTACCTTGCTAAGAGGGACGCCGAGTGGATGGGGCCAGTTTATAACTACCTTGGCCTTACTGTCGGCTACCTTCAGAACCAGATGGAAAAGGAAGAGAGAAAGGAGATGTACTCCCGTGACATCACCTACGGGACAAACTCAGAGTTTGGCTTTGACTACTTAAGGGACAACATGGCCTTTACGAAGGATGAAAAGGTTCAGAGGGAGCTCTTTTACGCAATCGTTGACGAGGCCGACTCAATCCTCATAGACGAGGCAAGGACTCCCCTCATCATCTCTGGCCCTGCAGAGGAAAACGTTGACATCTACTACATAGCCGACGCAATAGTCAGACAGCTAAGGAAAGATGAACACTTTGAAGTTGACGAAAAGACGAAAACTGCAGTTCTCACCGACGCCGGCATAAGGAAGGTTGAAGAAATCGTTTCCCAGATGACCGGTATAAAGGACTTTAACCTCTACGACCCGAAATTCTCAGACCTTCTCCACGCAATTATCCAGTCCCTAAGGGCTCATCACCTCTTTAAAAGGGACATTGACTACGTCGTGAAGGACGGAAAGGTAATTATCGTTGACGAGTTTACGGGACGCCTAATGCCCGGTAGGCGCTGGAGTGACGGCCTCCATCAGGCCGTTGAGGCAAAGGAAGGGGTCAAGATAGAGGCAGAGAACCAGACCCTTGCAACGATTACCCTCCAGAACTACTTCCGCCTTTATAAAAAGCTTGCCGGTATGACCGGAACGGCAGAGACGGAGGCAGCAGAGCTAAAGGAAATCTACGGTTTAGACGTTGTCGTTATCCCTACAAATAAGCCGGTTATAAGGGTAGACCACCCAGACCTCATATTTAAGACCAAGAAGGCCAAGTTTAACGCCGTTGTAAAGGAGATAGAGAAGAACTACAGAGTCGGCCGTCCGGTTCTCGTAGGGACGGGTTCTATTGAAGACTCTGAATACCTTTCCCGACTCCTTAAAAGGAAAGGGATTCCCCACCAAGTCCTCAACGCCAAGCACCACGAGAGGGAAGCCGAAATTGTCGCTCAGGCCGGAAGGCTTCACGCTGTAACGATTGCGACAAACATGGCCGGTCGCGGAACGGACATCCTCCTTGGAGGAAACCCCGAGTTCCTTACAAAGAAGGAGCTTGAGAAGAAGAGAATAACGCCTGAAAAGGTCGGCGAAGAGGAGTATCAACGGATCTATAAAGAGACCTTGGAGAAGTTTAAGAAGATTACAGAAGAAGAAAGGAAAAAGGTCGTTGAGCTTGGAGGCCTCTACGTAATCGGAACGGAAAGGCACGAGTCAAGGAGGATAGACAACCAGCTAAGGGGTAGAGCCGGAAGGCAGGGGGACCCGGGAGAGTCAAGGTTCTTCCTCTCCTTAGAGGATAACCTCTTAAGGCTCTTTGGCTCAGACAGGGTTAAGAGGATGATGGAGATGATGAACATACCCGAGGACGAGCCAATAACCCACAAGATGGTTACTAAAGCCCTTGAGAACGCCCAGAAGAGGGTAGAACAGCAGAACTTCCAGATAAGGAAGAGACTCCTTGAGTACGATGAGGTCTACAACGTCCAGAGGAAGGTAATCTACGAGCAGAGGAACAAAATCTTAGAGGGAGAGGACTTTAAGGAAGACATCATCGGGTTTATGGAGAACGTTGCTTGGGAGATGGTTGATAGCTTTGCCCCCGAAAACCTCCTGCCCGACGAGTGGAACTTGAAAGAACTCAAGAAGACCTTAGAGTCCCGCTTCGGTTTTGACTTCCCTATCCCTGAGACTTACGAAGAGCTAATGAACCTCTCGGTTGAGGGAGCTCACGATGACAGGGAAAAGCTCGTAAAGCTCATCTATAACAGGCTCGTTGAAGAGTACGAGAAAATGGAGGAGCTCCTCGGCAAGGGTCAGATGAGGGAAGTTGAAAGGATGATAATGCTCCAGACCCTTGACCACTTCTGGAGACAGCACTTAAGAGCCCTTGACCACATAAAGGAAAGTATTG
>QNYI01000043.1 GCA_003978805.1 Desulfurobacterium sp. | reverse complement strand
ATGCAAGGGCAGAGGCTTTAACGATGTCTGAGTCTACTCCTCTACCGCTTACCCTTATGCCATCAGCTTCAATGGTCAGGTAGACCTCTGCAAGGGCATCAGTTCCGGCAGTGAGAGCTCTTATCTTAAAGTCCTTAAGCTTAACCTCCTCTCCTATTCCAAGGGCGTTCTTTATGGCCTTATAAGTTGCATCAACAGGACCGTTACCTATTGCAAGGCCAAGTTTTTCTCCTTCCGGAGTTTTCACCTTAACGGTAGCAGAGGGTATTATTCCCTCTCCGCTAACTGCTTGGTTGTGGAGGAGCTCGTAGAGTCTCTCTTTTGCCCCTTCAAGGTTTTCTATGAGGAGCTCTATATCAACGTCGTAAATTTCTTTTTTTCGGGAGGCAAGCTCTTTAAACTTTTTAAAGGCCTCTTCAAACTGCTCTTGGGAGAGCTCCACCCCCATCTCTTCCAGCTTCTTCTTGAAGGCATGTCTACCTGAGTGCTTTCCGAGAACTATTTTTGACTCCTTAAGGCCTATATCCTCAGGCTTCATTATCTCGTAGGTCTCACGGCAGGCAAGGACGCCGTGCTGGTGGATACCGGACTCGTGGGCAAAGGCGTTATCTCCAACTATCGGCTTTGTCCTTGAAATCATTACGCCCGTAAGCCTGCTAACGAGTTGTGAAGTCTTGTATATCTGAGTCGTATCTATCTCGGTATAGACAGGGAACTGGTCGGAACGAACCTTTATGGCCATTACTATCTCTTCCATTGCAGCGTTTCCGGCCCTCTCGCCTATGCCGTTAATGGTACATTCCACTTGGCGAGCTCCTGCCTTAACGGCCATTAAAGAGTTAGCAGTCGCAAGTCCAAGGTCGTTGTGGCAGTGAACGCTGATTATTGCCTTATCTATGTTTGGAACATTCTCTTTAATAGCCAGTATCCTCTCGTGCCACTCATCCGGAACTGCATAGCCAACAGTATCGGGAATGTTTACAACCTTTGCGCCGGCTTCAATCACTGCTTCCAGAACTTCAAAGAGGTACTTAAGATCAGTCCTTCCAGCATCCTCTGCAGAAAACTCTACCTCTGCCTTTCCCTCACTTACGTCCTGAATGAGCTTAACCGCCTCAACAGCCCTCCTTAAAGCCTCATCCCTTGACATACGGAGCTTATACTTAAGGTGAATGTCAGAAGTTGCAATAAAAGTGTGAATCCTTACTTTATGTCCCTCCTTTAGGGCATCCCAAGCCGTTCTAATGTCAAGCTCTACAGCTCTTGCAAGAGAACAAACGGTAGAGTTCCTAACCTCCTTCGCTATTCTCTTTATGGCTTCAAAGTCTGCCGGAGAGCTAACGGCAAAACCGGCTTCTATTACGTCAACTCCAAGCCTCTCTAACTGCTTAGCTATCTGAACCTTTTCCTCAACCGTCAGGTTAACTCCCGGCGTCTGCTCACCGTCCCTTAAAGTCGTGTCAAATATGTACAGCTTTTCCTTCCTCAAAGCGAATCCTCCGAAATCTTTTGTGGAATTTTAAATTATTCCATTTTCAAGTAACAGTGAAGAAGATTAAGATTTACGCTGTTTTCTCCACAGGTCAGCCCTTACCCACTCACTTTCGTGAGGTAGTTTAAACTCCCACACGCGCCAACCATTTACACTGTTTTTCGTTATTGCAGTAGCAGCCGCAGAAAGAGAAGTATCAAACACGTTCCACTCAAAAGCATTTAGCAATGAAAGTTCATCCCATTATTCCGCCCTCTAATCACTCTTCCAATGTAAATAGCTTAGCTAAGGCTACTCCGGTGAGGAATCCTCCAATGTGGGCAAACCAAGCAACTCCACCCATTGAAAGGTGGTTAACAGAAAGGAGGGCACTAACAAACTGCATCAAGAACCATAAGGATATCCAGAGGGCAGCGGGTAGAATGACGATATCTATGAAGAATAGGATGAAAACAAGAGTTATTATCTGAGCTCTCGGGAAAAAGACCATGTAAGCTCCGAGAACTCCGCTTATGGCTCCAGAAGCACCTATAAGCGGAATTGTTGAATCGGGATAGACCAAGACTTGAAGGAGCGCAGCTGATATCCCGCAAACTGTATAGAAGATGATAAACCGCAACCTGCCGAGTTTATCTTCAACGTTATCTCCAAAGACCCACAGGAAGAGCATATTGCCCAAGATGTGAAAGAGTCCTCCGTGTAGGTACTGGTGGGAAATGAGGTTACCGTAGGGAGCCGTAGGGCTTGGAGGTGGTATATCAACTCCGTGGGAAATTTCGTAGGGTATCACGCCGAACATTTTGACGAAGATGGAATTAAGGACTCCGAGCTGAACCTGATAGAAGAAAACTACAAAACAAATAACTATTAAGGTTATGGTAACTACTGGTGTCCTGCGACTGGGGTTTATGTCCTTTATAGGTATCACCGCTTCCCCCTATCCTGTACTACCGAACCCCCCTTCTCCCCTGAGAGTCTGGTCAAGGGAAGAAACTTCCTCTGCTTCTAAGGGGTAAAACCTTCTCGGGATAAGCTGAACAGCCCTCCATGGGAGCTCCGGGTCGGGCTTTTCCGGGTCAAGCTTTACGAGGGGAACTTTAATGGTTCCCCTGTAGGTCATGTCTATGATTCCGACAGAGTTTGCAAGGATAAAACCACTTTTATAAATAGAAGAACGGGGAACAAGGTCAAAGTAAAAACCGGGAGGAGGAGAAACCCTTACGCCGGTGTCAAAGAAGTACAGGTTTCCTTCTTTTTTTATGAGCTTTACAAGGTGTAAGTCCCAACCGCTGTCAGAAACTCTCTTTTTAAAGGGTGGGAGGGCTCCCTCCTCAAGGGAAAACTTAAAAGCCTTTCTCTCCCATACTCTACCTACAAGCATTGAGAGGAACTTCTCAAAGAAGAACTCTGAACGCTCTTCCGTTTCCTCGTCGTAGAGGACGTGAATAAGGAGCTCCGCCTTGTCCGTAACGAAAAAGCCGATATCCGTTTTAACGGGTGAAAAGGGTGAAAGGAGCTCTTCCATTTCTCTTGAAAACTCTTTTACTATGGGAATAAACAGGGTCTTTGAACCCCAAGCTTCAAAGACTCCCCTTATAAAGGGAAGGTCAACCTCCTTAACCTCTGGGTAAGAGGGAAGTGAAAAGACAAAGGAGCTCCGCTCCTTCTCTAACTTTCCTCCAAGGAAGGAGTGGAGCTTAACGGCTACATCAAGAAACCTATCTTCAAACTCTATTCTTAACCCCTTAGCGTAAACCCATCCACAAGCCCAGCTACTCATTGGACTTCTCCGGCTCGGCGTAGAATCCTCCCTGTTCCCTCAGTTTCTTCTCCTCTTCAGGTGTTACGTCTATGCGACTGAGCTTTGGCCTTCCGAGCTGGTCAAACTCAACGATTTTGACAGGAATTATGTCGGAAACCTTTATGTGTTCAAAGATGTTCTCCCTCACTTCGGGAGGAAGCTTAGAGATGTGGACGAGACCTATCTTACCGGGAGCAAGCTCTACAAAAGCTCCGTAGTTTTCAACCCTCGTAACCTTACCTAAGTAAGTTCCTCCTACTTCAAGGTCTTTCGTAACGTCCTCTATCATCTTAAGAGCCTGAGCCGCCGCCTCTTCCGACGGAGCAGAAACGAGAACAGTTCCATCTTCTTTAATTGTTATCTTAACGCCGGTTCTGTCTATTATCGTCTTAATCGTCCTACCGGAAGGCCCTATGAGGTCTCTACTCTTCTCCGGCTCTATCTTGGTTGTAACAATCCTCGGAGCGTAGGGTGAAATGGCAGTCCTCGGCTTGGAAATAACCTCATCCATCTTGTCAAGGATGTAAAGCCTTCCCTCCCTCGCCTGAGCAAGGGCTTTAGAAAGAACTTCCCTGCTGATTCCCTTAACCTTTAAGTCCATCTGGATAGCGGTTACTCCCTTCCTCGTTCCGGCAACCTTAAAGTCCATGTCTCCCAAGTGGTCTTCGTCACCTAAGATGTCGGAAAGGACGACGAACTTGTCCTCTTCCATAATGAGACCCATCGCGATACCGGCCACCTGTGCCTTTATGGGAACGCCGGCGTCCATAAGGGAAAGGGAACCTCCGCAGACCGTTGCCATTGAGGAAGAACCGTTTGATTCAAGGATGTCGGAAACGACCCTTATAACGTAGGGGAACTCCTCTTCGGGAGGAATAACCGGAGCGAGTGCTCTCTCTGCAAGAGCTCCATGTCCAATCTCCCTCCTTCCGGGCCTTTTAAGGGGAGAAATCTCTCCGACACAGAAGGGAGGGAAGTTGTAGTGGAGCATAAAGCGTTTCTGTTCTTCCGGCATTAAGCCTTCTACAAGCTGATACTCCTCAGGCGTCCCTAAGGTAGTGGTAACAAGGGCTTGCGTCTGTCCGCGGGTAAAGAGGGCAGAACCGTGAGCTCTCGGTAGGAGTCCAACCTCTATGGTAATAGGACGAATCTCATTCGGTTTTCTTCCGTCAATTCTAACGCCTTTTTCAAGAACCATCTTCCTTACAAACTTTTTCTCTGCTTCATCAAAAGCCTCTTCTGCAAGTTTCCTTTCCTCTTCCGGGATGTTAAGTTCAACGAGCATGAGCTCTTTGAGCTTGCGGAGCTCCTCTCTCCTTTCTTTCTTATCAGGAATCGTGATGACCGGCTCTATACGTTCAAAGACCCATTCTTCTATTTTTCTCTTCGTAACCTCATCTAAGGACGGAGCTATAAACTCGTACTTTTCTTTCCCTGCAAGGGTGCGGAGCTCCTCCTGAAGCTTTATGATTTTCTTTATCTCCTCGTGGGCAAAAAGGATAGCATCAAGGACTTCTTCCTCCGGAACCTCCTTAGCTCCCCCCTCAACCATTACTACGGCATCGGCCGTTCCGGAAACAATCAAGTTTATATCCGCTTCCTGTTGCGCTTCATAGGAAGGATTTATGACGAACTCCCCGTTTATCCTGCAGACTCTTACAGCTCCGACCGGTTTTTCAAAAGGTATTCGTGAGACGTGAATGGCGGCGGAAGCTCCGTTAATTGCAAGAACGGCAGGGTCGTTCTCTTGGTCTGCCGATATAACAAAGGCTATAACCTGAACGTCGTTCCTAAAACCCTTAGGGAAGATAGGCCTTATGGAACGGTCAATGACCCTTGATTTTAGGACTTCTTCGTCGGTAGGCTTACCTTCCCTCTTTATAAAACCTCCCGGAATCTTTCCGGCTGCATAGGCCCTTTCTCTATACTCAACGAGGAGGGGGAAGAAGTCTATATCCTCCCTCGGCTCGTCGCTCATAACTGCTGTAACGAGAACGGTCGTATCCCCTTGTGAGACAAGGACAGCTCCGTCTGCCTGTTTTGCAACTTTCCCGGTCTGGAAACGCAAAGGTCGGCCACCAATTGTAGTAGAAACTTCCGATATGGACATTTTTACCTCCGGATACTTTGAATTCAGGTTAATTCAGGCAAAATAATAACACAACAGGGAGGGAGAGAAGGGGAGGGAAACGGAAAGGAGGCGAGGAGCCTCCTCTACTTTCTGAGGCCGAGCTTAAGGACGATGTTCTGATACCTGTTGAAGTCCTTTTCTCTAAGGTATTTGAGGAGCTTCTTCCTTCTTCCGACGAGCCTCTGGAGAGCTCTCTTGTTGTTGTTGTCGTGCTTGTGAACCTTGAAGTGCTCCGTAAGTCTCTTAATCCTCTCCGTTAAGAGAGCAATCTGCACCTCTGGAGAGCCTGTGTCCTTCTCGTGGAAACCGTACTTCTTTACAATCTCCTGAACAACGTCTTTATCCAGTGGCATCTAAGAAACCTCCCGAAATTTGCGTTTTACACGAAAGAAGAGCAGGTGGAAATTTAACAAAGAGAGAGCAGATTGTAAAGGGGTGGGTCAACTCCTTGCAACGTTTACCATCCTATAAATCGTATAGAGAAAAAGAGGAGTGACAACTATAGCAAAAACAAGAGCAAAAGCTACTTCTCTTTCCACCTTCTCAACTCCTCTATAAGTTCCCTTAAAGTTTCCAGCACTATAAGAATTCCCCCGATTACTCCTACGGTTAAAATTATAGCCGGAAATATTAAAGTGGCAGAAACGGGATGCTCCAACTTGAAAAGCAAACCGGTAGTCCCTCCAACAAGGGAAATTAAGAGAATTGTTAGGTTCCTTAATAACTCCTTGTA
>QNYI01000141.1 GCA_003978805.1 Desulfurobacterium sp. | reverse complement strand
CGAGAAAAAACCGTACGCAAAAGATCCGAGCGGGGACATGGAAGCGGATATCAAAAGATTGACTGCTACGAACGCTCAAGGAAGAAAACAAAGACCGCAAACCCCTGAACAGTAAAGAAGGAAAAGGTGGCTATCAGGACGTTGGCTGCAGGCTGTTTAACTTCTGGCAAGAAGTTTAAAACCGTTAGGAAACCTGAAACGAGGAAAACCGGAATTACCCAGAAGCCGAACTTCAAGCCCTTAAACCCGAAATCCTCCCGCGAAAGGAGCGAAATAACACCAGTTGAAACCGCGCCCAGCGTAAACGAGGAGAAAAAGTACACTCCCCACCTTAACCCCGTAAACCAAGGAAGCTGTTTTACCTCTTCCGGCAGTCCTATCACTTGCTCCTCAAGCAAAGTAATAAAGAAGAGGAGAGCTCCCAAGAAGAACAAGAAACTCTCAAGGGATAGCCTTCCCTTAAGCAACCTCGCAAGTATCCCTATAAGGGGAAAGGAAGAAAGGTCAAAACAGACCTTCCAGCCGGAAACGGGAACAACAGCTATCAAAGCCAGCAGAGTTAAAGGAATAGCAGTCCATAGACCGTACTCCCTCGCTACTAAATAGCAGAGAGCCGGTATAAAGATAGAAAGTCCAAGGGCCAGAGGCACTAAAGCCTCCGTCCCCAACAAAATCCCTGAACCTGCCGTGAGAGCTACGTAAACTGCCGGTAACTTCAGTTGCCTCATCCTCTTTGCCGTTAGTCAATTTTCACGAATGGGAGAAGAGCAAGGTGCCTTGCCCTCTTCACAGCCCTTGCAAGCTGTCTCTGATGCTTAGAACAAACGCCAGAAATCCTCCTCGGGATAATTCTTCCCCTCTCAGAGATAAAGGGCTTTAAGAGTTCAACGTTCTTATAGTCAATCTTCTCAATTCTCTCAGCACAGAACTTACAGTACTTTCTCCTCCTTATAAACCTCCTCTGCGGAAGAACGTTGCTCATTGCCACCTCCTTTAAAATTCAATGTCGTCAATATCTTCTATGTTTTCCTCAGCTTCCCTTCTCGGGTCAAGGGCAACGACCCTATCTGCCCTTACCTCAATCTTAGAACGCCTTTCACCGCTTTCAGTCTCCCACGTGGACTGTCTCAAACGTCCTTCTACCAAAACCCTCGTTCCCTTACTGAAACGGCTCACGGCCCTATCGGCTGCATCTCCCCAGAGGACAACGTCTATAAAAAGGGTATCCTCCTGCCAGTTACCGCTCCTGTCCTTATAAGGTGTGTTAACGGCAATCCTGAACCTTGTAAAAGGAGTTCCACTCTGGGTATGCTGAAGTTGAGGGTCTGCCACAAGCCTTCCTATCAGGAACACCTTGTTAAGGTTGGCCATTACTCTTCTCCCTTAGACTCTTGGGAAGGAGAGCTCTCCTCTCCCTTGGCAGAAAGCTTCTCCTTTAACTCTTTCACTTCAGACGGCTTCAACCTGAAGGTAAGGAACCTTAAAACATCTTCATTAATTCTAAAGAAATTCTCCATGTTTTTCACAAAGTCGTTCTTCGTCGTCCTGATGTACTCAAGAACATAGTAACCTTTATCGTAGTCGTTTATAGGATAGGCAAGCTGTCTCCTACCCCACCTGTCAACCTTGAGTACCTCTCCTCCATACCTTTCAACGTAGGAGTTAACCTTCTCTATTCCCTTTTCAATCTCCTCATCGGACATTGTAGGCCTGAGTATGTAAACCATCTCGTAGTAGTACTCCCTCATCTCAACCTCCGTTACACCTGTTCATAATTTTGTTGTTTATCTCTCCTGACTCCACGATACTTTTAACACAGTCCGCTGCCTTAGATATGGCTCTTTCAACCACCTCAAGCTCTTCCTCCCCAAAAGGAGAAAGGACGTAGTCAACAACCTCTTCCTTCCTCTCAGGCCTTCCGATACCAACTCTAAGGCGCGGGAAGTTCTGCGTTCCGAGAGCTCCCTCAACCGAGAGAACACCTCTATGCCCACCGCTACTCCCCTTTAGCCTCAACCTGAGTTTTCCTACAGGAAGGTCAAGGTCGTCGTAAACGACGAGGACTTCCTGAGGCTGTAACTTGTAAAACCTCACAAACTTACCGACACTCTCACCGCTCCTGTTCATAAACGTAAGGGGTTTAAGGAAAAACACCTTTCTACCGTCACCGGTGTAGTACTCGGCAAAGAGGCCATCAAACTTCTCCCGAGAAAAGGAACAACCGAGCTCTTCACAGAGCTTGTCAAGAACCATCCACCCTACGTTATGGCGGGTTCTCTCGTACTCTTTTCCGGGATTTCCGAGCCCAACTACCAGCTTGACCATTACTCCCCGGTTGCAGTCTCTTCGGATTCAGCCTCTTCAGTAACTTCCTCCTCAGGCTCAGCCACGACAACTACTGTCTCATCGGGATGGTCAACGAGCTTTGCCCCTTCAGGTATCGGAAGATCCCCCGCGTGAAGGGCATCCCCAGCGTGAAGGCCAGAAATGTCAACAACAATCTTCTCAGGGATCTGACGCGGGAGAGTCTCAATAGTAACTTCACGCTTGAAGATTTCAAGGACACCGCCCTCTTCAGAAACGCCGACAGGTGTTCCGACAAACTCAAGCTCCACGGTAACCTCAATGGTCTCTCCGAAGGTTACCTCCTGAAAGTCAACGTGGATAGGGACATCACCCAGCCAGTTGTACTGGATGTCCTTGAGGATGCAGACCTTCTCTTCCCCCTCAATGTCCAGCTTGATGAGACCGTGGTGGTGCTTGATACGCCTCACGTCCTTAGCAGAGATAGCGATGTGGGTCGCCGGTCTTCCGCCTCCGTACACAACGGCAGGCAGAAGGCCTTCCCTGCGTAGCCTCCTCGCTACCCCTTTGCCCGTCTTCTCCCTTCGGGTAGCTTTAAGCTCCACAATCTTCATTCCTACCTCCTGATACTTTTTTCGCGGGAAAGCACGCAATATTTACATTCAAAGAACCCGTTTGTCAAGAGCAGAAAGGCCTCTTAACTTTAATCAAAGTTCAAACCTTTTGAGGGAGAGGAAATGAAGATAACTCAAACTAAAGAAAAAAGGAAAACAAGAAAAGGCATCCCAAGGGAACTTATTTACGAGATGAGATACGGAAAGCCCATCTACTACAGGGACTACGACAAGGTTCTCTCCGGCGAAAAAACACTGGAGGAAGTTATAGGAAGTAGTAAACTTCAGTGGTGGATTATAGGTATTATACTCCAATTCCTCTACAGAACTTTGGATGCAAAAAGGTATACAATAGCTACCAACGAAGCAGGTTTCCAG
>QNYI01000092.1 GCA_003978805.1 Desulfurobacterium sp. | reverse complement strand
GACGGGATTGACGTTCTCTCACTTAAAGGGGAAGCTCTAAGAGAGTTTCGCTGGAAGAAAGTTGCAATGGTCTTTCAGGATCCTTCATCCTCCTTAAACCCTTTGATGAAGGTAAAAGAGCAGATAGGGGAGGCTATCCTTTACCACAATTTGGCAACGAGGGAAGAAGTAGAAGAGAGGGTGCTGGAGCTCCTCAAAATGGTAAACGTTCCACAGGCAGAAGAAAAAATGAACGCCTATCCTCACCACCTTTCGGGAGGTCTAAAGCAGAGGGTAGCTATCGCTATGGCCTTGGCCTGTAACCCCGACTACTTAGTCGCTGACGAGCCGACAACAGCCCTTGACGTTACCGTTCAGGCGAAAGTACTCCAACTTTTAAGGGAGCTCTCTGTAGGTAAAAAGATGGGAGTACTCCTCATTACCCACGACATGGGAGTAGTCTCTGAGTTTTCGGAGGAAGTCTTTGTTATGTACGCCGGCTACACGGTGGAGGCCGGAAGAACGGAGGATGTTCTCCTTAACCCCTTACACCCCTATACGAAGGCCTTAATAGAGTGTGCTCCGAGGCTCGGCGTGAAGAAGGGAAAGCTTCCCGCAATTCCGGGTAGCATCTCCGATTCCTTGAAGGTAAAAGAGGGGTGTCCCTTCTATCCCCGCTGTCCCGCTGCAAGGGAGGTTTGCAAAAAGGAAATGCCGCCTGCTTATGAAGCAGACGGCAGAGTGGTTAGGTGCTTCCTTATTGGCTGAAGAAGTCGTTTATCTGCTTCCTTGCTGCTCCTTGAGCGTTTTCAACAAACTGTAGGTCAAGCTTTCCTTCGGCCTCCGGGTATTTGTCTATCTCGGTGTGGAGTAAGAACCCGTGGTGAACCCAGTTATCTTCGTTTCCGAACATATACCAGCCGGGAGACGGTGACGGCGGGTTTGTGGGGTCTGGGTTCTCAACAGAAGTGTGCCGGTCAAAGCCGACTCTCTTTGCCAAAGCTTCATTTGAAACGTTTGGAACGACAGTATCACCGTAGGCGTTCTGAAGGAGCGTTTTTGAGCTGTCAGTAGTTGCTAAGTATACTGGGTCGGCCGGGTCAAGGATGAGCTGAAAGATGCCGAGTAGGTAGGCGTAAGCATAGGTGTTCTTCTTTACGCCGGTAGCTTCAAGTAGGGAGGTGATGGTCTCGTTCTTAGCAGTGTCAACGATTGAGATGAGGTTGGCTCCTCCAACGTTGAGGACAACCTTGTCGGGGTTCCCGAAGTTGGCGTAAATTGAGCCCGTTATGGCTCCCATTGAGATGCCAAGGAAGTAGACCTTTAAAGGGGTGTCCGGATTCCCGTCACCGTCAATATCGTATAGACCACTTCTGAGAAGTTTCTCAAGGAGTCTCAGGTTAAATACCGCCTGATAGATGTTAAACCTGTTCTGAGCGACGTTTGAGGTAAGGAAACACTTGCCCTCTCCGCATTCATTTTCGCTGTTCTCTGTAAGTTTTGTGTAGTCTCCGTGGAACGGGAGGTCTATGGCCACAACAGGAAGGCTTATGTCGGTTAAAAGGCTCTCTACCTGTTCTTTATATCCCCCGAGACCGTGCTGGAAGATGTAGACAGAGCCGTTGTAGTTCTCCCTGTTACCGAAGAAGATAGGTATGAACTTTACGTAGTCCTTTATGTCAAAGGTTTCTCCGGAGGAGACTTTTGAGTTGAGCTCTGAAAGTTTCGTTACGTCAAAGGCGGGGAAGTACCCTAAGCTCACGTAGCTCCTAAGCTCAGGTGTGTTTGCTACAAGGTATGCAACCTTATCAACGGCACTGTCTAAGCTTCCGTAGTCGCTTGTTATGCTCTGGTAGGAGAGGCCTCTTATTTCCGGGAACGGCGTATCGGGGTTACTCTGGAAAGAAAGGAGGTAGGCCTTTATAGCTCCAAGGTCTTGGGAAGATAAGGTCTTATCGGCTGTGGTGAAGGTGAAAGCTTCTAAAACGTCTTCCCTTGAAAGGCCTACAGCTTGGTATATAGGGTCAAAGAGGCCATCTTCTTCAAGGGAGTTGAAGACCTGAGGGGAGATAAAAGGATTGCCGTGGACGTCCTTTACTCCTTCAAGGAGGAGGAAGGCATACCTGTGTCCCGGCTCTAAGGGTTTAACGGGGTAGAACTTTAAGTAGCGTCCATCCTGCTTAAAAGTGAGCCTGTCTGTGTGGTTTTCTCCGGTGTCTAAGTCTATCAGGAGGTATCTACCTGTAAGTGAGGACGGATCAACGGGAATGTCGTTAATGAGGGGAATGATGATGGGGGTATTCGGGCTGAATCCTTTTATATCCAGCCTGTTTATTGCCTCGTAGAGGGCCTTCTCGGCAACGTCATTAACGCTTGAGGTGTCAAGGCGAAGGTATCCGTTTGTGCTCTTTAGAAGGGCGTCGTTTGGAAAGGGAATTCCGATGGGAGCTCCCCTGTCTTCCCCAAAAGGGTCAAACACGAGGCCGTTCCTCTCAAGAGAGCTTGTTACAACCTCTGGAGCAGAGCTGTGCTCCTGAAGGCTCCCTCCGCAGGAAAACATTATCAAACAGGAAACTATTAGTCCAGCAAGTTTTTTCATCCCTTCCCTCCTTAAAACCTGTAGTTAACCGTTATGCCGTAACCCCAGAGATGGCCGTCTGCCGACATTGCAACCGTTCCCGGCTCTCCGGTGCTTCCCGGGTAGCTACCGTTAAGCTCAACGCTTTCACCGCCGATTTCCCTCTTATACTCGGCGATGATGTACTGTAAAACTGTATCAACGGAGAGCCTTCCAAAGTTTAGCCCGAGGCCGAAGGAGTAGGTCTTCTTGTCGGCATCAGGCCAGAGCATATCAAAGGTTGAGTCCGGGATTGGAGAGGGGTCGTAGAAGTAGCCACCCCGTAGTGTTACTATTTCGCTCAGCTTATACTCAATTCCTATCCTGACCTGCCTTGTGTCCTTCCAGTGGCGGGGGAATACCTCTTCTTTTTTACCGAGGAGTTCCCTGTCAAACCTTACCGTGTAGCCGTCAATGATGCTCCAGTTCGTCCAGACTACGTCGGCAGTCAGCGTGAGCCTCTTGTTCGGCCTGTACATAACGCCGGCCTGTAACTGCTCCGGGTGGTCTATCTCTGTAGTTGCGTGAACTTTATCAACTCCAACAACTTCAACCGTTCCTTCAAAGTCTGTCTGGGTTCTTGAGCGGTAGGTTAAACCGAAGGAGAGGTTATCGTAGGGTCTATAGAGGATTCCCACGTTAAAAGAGATGTTAAAGTCGTCGCTGAGCTCCCCTTTTACTATCCTGTTGTGGAGGCTGGGTATCGT
>QNYI01000147.1 GCA_003978805.1 Desulfurobacterium sp. | reverse complement strand
TGAAAGCTGCCTCTTTTGCTTTGAAACAGACTATTTATAAAGAAGAGACAAAGAACGACCTTGAGTTTGCGAAAAAGCTTGCTAAACTTTCCGACATCTACGTTAACGATGCCTTTGGAACAGCCCACAGGAAGCACGCTTCTACTTACGGTATAGCCCAGTTTGTAAAAGTGGCCGTTGCAGGCTTCCTTTTAGAGAAGGAGATTAAGTACCTCCAGAAGGCCCTTGAAAATCCCGAGAGGCCCCTCGTTCTCATCATCGGCGGTTCAAAAGTTTCAAGCAAGCTGGGGGTAATAGAGAACCTCCTCAAAATCGTTGACAAGATGCTGATAGGCGGGGGAATGGCCTACACCTTCTTAAAGGCTGCAGGTTATAACGTAGGTAAATCCCTTGTTGAAGAGGAGCTCCTTGACACAGCAAGGGAAATAATGGAAAAGGCCGACGGCAACGGAGTTAAACTCTACCTGCCGGTTGACAGCAACAACGCAGACGAGTTCTCCCCCATGGCACACACAAAGCTAACGACCTACAAGGAGATACCCGATAATATGATGGGACTTGACATAGGGCCTGCTACCGTAGAGCTCTTTAAAGAGGCCCTTGCGGACGCTAAGACTATCCTCTGGAACGGTCCCATGGGAGTCTTTGAGTTTGAGAAGTTCCGCTACGGAACTATGGAGGTGGGAAGGATAGTTGCCGAACGAAAAAGTGCCCTCCGCATCGTTGGAGGCGGAGACAGTGCCGCCGCGATAGAGATGCTGGGACTTGAACACCAGATTGACCACGTTTCTACCGGCGGTGGAGCTTTCTTAGAGTTCCTCTCCGGTAAGGAGCTCCCCGGAGTAATGGCCTTAACCAGCAAGTAGGTTAACCTCCCCCTTGCGGGGAGGTCTTTAATAGATAATTAAGTTCACTCCCCTATCAAGGAGGTAGGGAATCTCCTCCGGCTTGTCAAGGGCATCAACTAAGAACCACTCCTTCTTTGCCGTGCTGATTAAGAGCCCCTTTACCTCAAACCTTGAGCGAAATTTCTCACCCGAAAGGGGAGGTTCTAAGAGGATTAAATTCACCCTCTTGCTCGCTAAGGGTACTATCTCAAGGAGTCTCTCTACATCTACCAAGAAGTTTCCAGAAAGGACGACCACCTTAAAGCCTTGGAGCTCCAGCTTAACCCTATCCTCAGGGTCAACGTAGTCGTAAACCACGTATATCTTACTCTTGGGGAGTTTTAGGCCAAACTCGTCAACTTCCCCCTTCTCCTTAAGGAGGAGCTTTACGAGGCTCCTGAGTTTCTCAAGGCCTTCACCGGCCAGAATTTTCAGCTCTCCCTTACCCTCTTTTTTTGCATCAAGCTGAGAAGTTTCAGGTTCAATGACCTCTATACCGTAGGAGCGTAAAAGTCCCTTTAAACTCTCTGGAGTTTCCGGTTTGAGGTTTATTACGGTCAGCTGTCCTGAGTCTTTGTTGTAACCCATGTAATCGTAGCGGTAGGTGAGGATGTCGTTTAACCCGAGGACTATCTTCCCGTTCCTCTTAACTTCAAGGAAGTTCCTTTCAACCTGCTCCGTAATTAACTTTCTAAGACCTTCTTCGTTGAGGATGCCTATCCCGAGGTCTTTTAAGGCCTTCCTCGTCTCCTCATCTAAGCTCTTTGAGAGGTCAACTATAAACTTCCTCCCTCCAACCTCCACCTTAGGAGTCTTCCTGTAGTCAATCTTCTCGTTCCCCAAGAAGAAAACTCCCTCATTTTCTACCCTACCGCCGACTGCCTTTAAGGCAGGAATCAGGTAGTTCAGCGCAAAGGGCTCTTTTTTTGCAGAGCTCCCGCCCCCTACCGGAAGTTTTAGGCGCTGGCCGGCGTATATGAGGTTTGGGTTCTTCAACCTGTTAATCTTTACTACCCTGTTTAAGAAGGTAAAGGGAATCTTAAACTTTTTTAATATTCCGTAGAGGGTATCGCCCTTTTTAACCTTGTAGATTATCATCCGACTGGGGAGTTCCTTTTTCTCCTTTACCTTTACTATCTTTATCTCATAAACAGCTCCTTTAGCCGTTGATACTCCCAGAGTAAACAAAAGGGTTATTAAAAGAGCCCTTTTAGCCATTCCCTCATATCCCTCAAGGCTTTTTCTGCTAAGTAAGCTCTTCTCTCTTTCTTCCCCCTTATTCTCCTTTTAGGAGGAGGAAGGAGGCCGAAGTTTGCGTTCATCGGTTGAAAGCTCTTGGGGTCGGCTTCGGTAATGTATTTTAGCAAAGCGCCTAACATCGTTGTTTCCGGCGGATAAATCGGCTCCTTGCCTTCAATGAGCCTTACGGCGTTGATTCCCGCTATAATGCCCGTCGCTGCAGACTCGGGGTAGCCTTCAACGCCGGTTATCTGGCCGGCGAACAGAACTTTTGGGCTCTTCCTCAGCTGAAGGGTTCTTAAAAGGAGCTTAGGGGAGTTTATGAACGTGTTCCTGTGGATGCTTCCGTAACGGGCAAACTCGGCCTTTTCAAGCCCGGGAATAAGTCTAAAGACCCTTTTCTGTTCAGGGTATTTGAGCTTCGTCTGGAAGCCGACAAGGTTTAGTAGCGTTCCCTCCTTGTTCTCCTTCCTGAGCTGTACTACAGCAAAGGGCTGTTTTCCGGTTCTCGGGTCAACTATCCCGACAGGCCTTAAAGGTCCAAAGAGAAGCGTCTGCTTTCCCCTTTCCGCCATCTCCTCTATTGGCATACACCCTTCAAAGTAGCAGGCCTTTTCAAAGTCCTTAAGGGGAACTTTTTCAGCCTCCATCAGGGCTTTGTAGAACCTCTCATACTCTTCTTCCGTCATCGGACAGTTTAAGTAGTCGTCTCCACCTTTCCCGTAGCGGGAACCCCAGAAGCACTTTGTATAGTCAACCGTATCGGCGTAGACTATCGGAGAGATGGCATCGTAGAAGTGGAGCTCCTCCTCTCCCAAGTACTTGCGCAGGTACTCAGAAAACTTATCAGAAGTGAGGGGACCTGTCGCAACGATGGTTATTCCCTCTTTTGGAATTTCCGTTATCTCCTCCCTTATGATTTCCACGTTTGGATGGTTTTCAATCTTTTCAGTTATGTAGTCTGCAAACTTCTCCCTGTCTACGGCTAAAGCTCCCCCTGCCGGAACTTCCGTCTTCTTGGCAGCTTCAAGAACTAAGGAATCAAGGAGCTCCATCTCTGCCTTTAAGAGTCCCCTCGGCGTTGTTATTTCCTTTCCACCGAGAGTATTACTACAGACGAGCTCTGCAAACTTATCCGTCCTGTGAGCAGGAGTCATCTTTTTCGGCCTCATCTCAAAGAGCCTAACCTT
>QNYI01000066.1 GCA_003978805.1 Desulfurobacterium sp. | reverse complement strand
TAGAGATTAGGAATTATAGTTTAATCTTTCCAAAATCAAGGCGGTAAGGTTGTATAATTGCGAAAGTCCAATCTTTTCGGAGTAGGTAAGTGCCGGTAGGGTTGCTTGAAACGATAGGGAGGAAAGTTATAAATTTCTTAGAGTTCTGGGGAAAATGGTTCCTCATCTCCTTAAGAGCGCTCATCCTGGCCTTTAAAAGGCCTTTCCGTTTTAAACACTACATCTTTCACTTGGCCAACGTAGGGGCAGATTCCTTACCCGTTATAGCTGTAACCTCCTTTTTTACTGGTGGCGTTATTGCCCTTGAAACCTACGTAGCCTTTCACCGCTTTAATGCCGAGTATATGATAGGAGGGGTTGTAGCTATTTCTATGGCGAGGGAGCTGGCTCCGGTTCTCTCTGCCCTTCTTGTAACTGCCAGAGCCGGCTCTGCTATGGCTGCTGAGATAGGAACGATGAAGGTTACGGAGCAGATAGACGCCTTAGAGATGATGGCCGTTAATCCTGTTAAGTACTTGATTACTCCGAGGGTCTATACGACTGTTGTAGCCGTTACTCTCCTTACGCTGATTTCCGATATCGTTGGCTACATCGGTGGGTACGTTGTCAGCGTCTACCTCTTTGACGTTAATAAAACCCTGTATATGCGTTACACCGAAACCCTTGCAGAGATGGATGATGTTTACCACGGTCTAATAAAGGCGGCGGTTTTTGGCTTCCTCGTGGCAACGATAAGCTGTCTTTACGGGTACTCTACAAAGGGCGGAGCTAAGGGGGTAGGCGAGTCCACGACGAAGGCTGTTGTTACGTCTTCAATAGCGATTCTCGTATCCGATTACCTGATAACCTACGTAATGAGGCTCTTTGACCTATGAGAGAGGCTATAGTTGTTGAAGGTCTAAGGAAATCGTTCGGAGCTAACGTTGTCCACGACGGAGTTTCCTTTACCGTTTACGACGGTGAGATTTTCGTTGTAATAGGACCTTCGGGAACGGGTAAGAGCGTTCTCCTAAAGCAGATTGCCGGCCTCATTAGACCGGACTCGGGTAGGATCTACGTTTACGGTATGGATGTCTTGAACTTGAAGGGTGAGGAACTTATAAAGTTCCGGGAAACTTTGACTTACGTCTTCCAGAACGGAGCTCTCTTTGACTCCCTTCCGGTCTGGTACAACGTCGCCTTTTACCTCATAGAGAAGAAGGGGGTTAAGGAAGAGGATGCTAAGGAGAAAGCTAAGTATTACTTATCGCTCCTTGGTCTTTCGGGGACGGAGGACTTGTACCCTTCGGAGCTCTCTGGCGGTATGAGGAAGAGGGTTGCCGTTGCGAGGGCCCTCTGTATGAACCCGAAGTGTATCCTCTTTGACGAGCCTACTTCTGGACTTGATCCCGTTATGACCGCCATTCTTGATAGGCTTATCCTTAAGCTGAAGAGGGAGTTCGGGAAGACTTGCGTTGTCGTCAGCCACGATATGACGAGCACCTTCAGGATAGCCGACAGGGTGGCTGTTCTGTGGAACGGTAGGATTGTTGAAGTAGGAACGCCTGAAGAGATAAAGAGGTCTGAGAATCCGGTGGTGAGGCAGTTTATAAGCGGTGAACCCGAAGGACCTATAACGGCAATGGTGGAGCTGTAAGGATGGGAAGGTTTACCTTGGAAGCAAAGGTAGGGGCTTTTGTAGTCCTAAGTTTTATAGGTATCGGCGTTATAGCTACGACCCTTGAACCCTTAAAGTTCAAAGGGGAGGGTATCGATAAGCACTATTTCCTCACTTTTAAGAACGTTGCAGGACTTGAAAAGGACGCTCCTGTAAGGATTGCCGGCGTTACCGTTGGAAAGATTGTTAAAGTAGGGGTTAAAGATGGAAAGGCTGTAGTGGAGATTGCCTTCTTTAAGCCCGTCAAGCTCTACGCTGACGCTAAAGCCCGTATAGAAACTATGGGACTTATGGGAGAAAAGTACATAGAGCTTGATCCCGGTTCTTCTCAGGCTGGAGAGCTCCCCCCCGGTTCAAGGCTGGAGAACACGCAGGCCTCTATCTCGGTGGACGAGGTAATGGCCTCTTTAAACGAGCTCATCGCCAAGTTTAACGAGAGTCTCGTTACTCCCGACGGAAAGAACCGACTTGCCCTCCTCTTGGAGAGGATTACCCTCTTAACGGAGGATATAAGCAAGGCTGTGGGAGAAGTTGATAAGCTCCTTGAGGAGAACAGGAAAAACGTTTCGGAGTTAATTGGAAACCTCCTTGCGATTTCTTCCCTCCTTAAAGAGGAGCTCCCCCAAGTCCTTGAAAACGTGAACACGTTAACCGGTCAGCTCTCTGAGATGGCCTTGGAGAACAGGCAGGACATTAGGGAGACCATTAAGAACCTTAGGTATTTCTCTGAGAGAATTCCTCGGCTGTTGGATAGGGTGGACAGTCTGGCGGTTAGGATTGAGAGGCTTTTAAACGAACAGAACCTCCATAATATAGACGAGACGGTGGAGAACGTAAAAGAGGTCTCATCAGAGCTCCGCCAACTTCTGGCGAAGGTAAACGAGGGGAAGGGAACGGTCGGAAAGCTCTTTAACGATGAGGAGCTCTACGAAAACCTTACGAAAACGGCGAAGACCCTCGGGAAGTTGGCTGATAAGCTTGAGGAGACGAAAACTTACATCGGCTTTAGGGGAGATGTGAACCTCAGGACAGGTGACAGCAGGGGAGTCTTCTCCTTAAAAATAGTTCCCTCTAAGGATCACTACTACCTCTTTGAGGTTGTGGGAGACTCGCAGGGTAAGGTTGACAGGCAAACCTACTACATAAACTACGGCGGAACGCTTCAGAGGAGAGAGGAGATAGAGACCAAGTATAGAACCGAGTTTACCCTCCAGTACGCGAGGGTCTTTGAAGATAAATGGATTCATCCCGGGAGCAAGTTCGTCTTGAGGGGAGGTCTAAAGGAGAGTACCGGAGGAATAGGGCTTGACTACCTTTACAGTGACAGGCTCTCCTTCTTCTCCGACCTTTGGGATACGGGCAGGAAGGACGAGAAAGGGGAGGACGTGGAGCCCCACTTGAGGGTGGGAGTTAAGTACAATCTCGGTGACAACTGGTTTATCTACGGCGGAGGAGACGAGCTCCTCTATAGCAGGTGGAGAGGCTTCTTCTTAGGAGCTGGCGTTCTGTTCGGGGATAACGACCTCAAGTACCTTCTTGGCTCGTTACCCGGAGGTATAAAGTGATAGCCGTTATTGACTACGGAATGGGAAACCTAAGGAGCGTGAGCAAGGCGTTAGAGTTCGTCGGAGCGAAGGTAACTGTTACCGATGACCCTAAAAAGCTAAGGGAG
>QNYI01000010.1 GCA_003978805.1 Desulfurobacterium sp. | reverse complement strand
TGTGAGGAGATTAAAAGAGCAGAGGAGGAGCTCTTAAAAGCGGAGAACTTGGGAATAGAGATAGTTCCTCTTTGCTCTGACGCTTATCCCCCTTTACTTAAGGAAATCCAGCAACCTCCTATAGTTCTCTACGTTGTCGGTGAGCTCCCGAAAGAGCCCTGTATTGCCGTTGTCGGTTCAAGGAGATGTTCTGACTACGGCAGGAGGACAGCTTTTAGAGTGGCCAAGTTCCTTTCAGAAAACGGTATTTGTGTGGTAAGCGGACTTGCTTACGGGATAGACTCTGTTGCCCATAGAGGAGCTTTAGCCGGGGAGGGAAAGACACTGGCAGTTCTTGGTAGCGGTGTTGACGTTGTTCATCCAAGGGGTAACAGGGAGCTGGCCAAAAGAATAGTGGAAGAGGGCGGAGCTCTCATCTCTGAGTTCCCCTTAGGGACGTCTCCCTCCAAGGAGACTTTCCCGAGGAGGAACAGGATAGTAAGCGGTCTATCCTATGCTGTCGTTGTTGTGGAAGCCGGCGAGAGGAGCGGAACGAACGTTACAGTTGGTTACGCCTTGGAGCAGGGGAGAACGGTCTTTGCCGTTCCGGGAAACGTAGACTCTCCCTTTAGTAGGGGAACTAACAAGCTTTTAAAGGAGGGAGCAGTTCCTCTGATTTCCCCTGAGGATATTTTTGAGGAGCTCCCCTTCTTAAAAAGGAGGAACAGAAAGGAAATTCCTGAAAGGTTTAAAGAACTCTACAGGCTTTTACTTTCAGAACCAATGACCTTTGACAGGATAGCAGAGCTCTCTAAAATGGATGTTACAGAACTTTCCGCCCTCCTCGTTGAGATGGAGATGGAGGGAATCGTCAAAAGGGACGGGAGCGTCTATACGGTATGTTGAAAGAAGTTATCAGGAAAGAGGTTGAAAGGGAAGGGTTTATAACCTTTGACAGGTTTACGGAGCTCTGCCTCTACCATCCGGATTTTGGTTACTATACAGCAGAACGGGTTAAAGCCCTCCCGGGGGAGGACTTCTTTACAGCTCCGGAGCTCTCTCCGGTCTTTGGGAAGGTGGTTGCCCGCCACTTAGAAAAGATTTCGCAAGAAAAGGGAATTCCTTTAAACATCTTAGAGCTCGGCGGAGGGAAAGGTTTCCTTGCCAAGGATTTACTGGAGCTCCTTCCCGTTGAGACTTACCTAATCCTTGAAAAGTCGGAGGTTGCGAGAAAGGTAATTCCCGGAGTTAAAGTTGTAGGTAGCTTAGAGGAAATAGAGGAGTTTTCAGGATTTGTTATTTCAAACGAGTTCTTTGACGCCTTTCCCTTTAAGAGGATAGTAAAGAGGGGAGGAAAGCTCTACGAGGTGGTCATTACCCTTAAAGGGAGTGAGCTAAAAGAGGAACTTCACCCTTACTCGGGGAATCTTCCCTGTGAGCCAGAGGAGGGGTGTGAGTACAGCCTCTTTATCGGTTGGGAAGAGTTCCTTGAAGAACTCTTTAGAAAGTTTAAAAGGGGTTACTTTCTAACTTTTGACTACGGGAGCTCCTGTGACAGTTTAAAGGTTCGCAAAAGTGGAACTTTTAGGGCTTTCAGTAAACACACCTTGATAGACAACTACTTAGAGTTCTTAGGGAAAGCTGACCTTACCTCCTCTGTAGACTTCGGCTACCTGAGGAAGATACTTGAGGGGCACTTAGTTAACGTCTCTTTAGAACCCCTATCAACCTTTTTACTTAAGGAGGGAGTAGAACGTTTCCTGTCACCGGAAGACGTCGTTGTTGCCGTAACCCTTTTAGTAGACATGGGTAGGAAGTTCTGGGTTCTGTCTGGAGTTAGAGGTGCTTATCGCCGATAAGGAAGACGGGGCCAAAGTCCGTTTGGGCTATCTTTACGTCCACTTGGTAGATGCGTGAGAGGAGCTCCTCGTTGAGGATTTCTTCTTTCCTGCCGACGAAGAACTCTTTGTAGCCGATGAGGATTACCCTTTCAACGTAGTCCCAGACAAAGTTTAGCTCGTGGGTTACCATGCAGATGCCGAACCCCTTTTCTTTGTGGAGCTTGTCTATTATCTCAAGTATCCGTTTTGAGCTTTTAAGGTCAACGCCGGTAGTTGGCTCGTCAAGGAATATGTAGTGGGGGTTCCCGACGAGAGCTCTTGCTATGAGAACTTTTTTCTGCTGTCCCCCCGAGAGTTCGTTGAACTGTTTTTCTTTTACGTCTGCAATTCCGAAGAGCTCCATCCAGTAGAGGGCTTTTTCAACCTCCTTCTCAGTAATCCTCTGGAACTTCCCCAGTCTCGGGAAAAAGCCTGAGAGAACAACATCAAGGGCTGTAGCAGGGAAGTGGTGGGAGTAGTCCTCCATCTGGGGGACGTAACTCAAGAACCTCTTTTCCTCGCACCCGAAGGTGCACTCTCTTCCGTGGATGAGAATCCTCCCCGCAAGGGGAGGGACTATTCCTAAGACGGTTTTAATAAGCGTGCTCTTCCCGACGCCGTTGGGGCCAACAATTACCCAGAACTCCCCCTCTGCCATGTGGAGAGAGACGTTCTCTAACAGAGGTTCTCTGTAGCCTACTGATAGGTTCTGTAGGGTGATTCCTCCCTTCATTTGAGCTTTACCACTTCTTCAAGGGGTCTAAATCCAACGAAGATGTAACCCTTCTCTCCGGATGGGATATAGATAATCGTGGGAGTAGCCCTTACGCCGTTCTTTGCAAGTGTGTCTCTGAGCTCAGTAAACAGTTTCTTGAGCTTTTCGTCCTCAGAGTTTTCCTTTATTTTCTTCTGAATCTCCCTTGAGTACTTCCTGAAGTTCCCGTTTCCTAAGGAGTACAGGTACTTAAAGGTCTCCTCTACGCCCTTTTCCCTTGAGAGTTTTGCGTACTGGACGAAGCCGTCAATAGACCTTTTACCGTGAACGGCAAAGGGGATTAAGTGAATCTCTACGCCGAGCTTTTTGGCCGTTTCTGCGTTCAACTCGTTAAAGTGCTTGTAGCAGAAGGGACAGAAGATATCCCAAACGATGTAGAGTTTCTTCTCACCCTTTCCTATAACGTGGGGAATTCCCGCTTCGGATAGTTTCTTGTCAATCTCTTTTAGCCAAGGGAACTCTTTCTTTATGGGGACTACGCTGTTTTTCGGCTGGAGAGGCCTTAAAACCTCCTTCCCGTTTATTTCCTCAACCTTTAAGAGGTTTATGGCTATGTACTTGCCGTCCTTGGATATCCACACGTACCTTTTGATTTTCCTTGCGTTTGCCTCGTCTACTATCTCTACCGTGAATCCGTCAAATCCGGGAACTTTGATATCGCTGACAGGTTCAATCTTGTCAACTTTTATTCCCCTGTTTTCTAACGGTTTAAGTATCATTTTTAT
>QNYI01000038.1 GCA_003978805.1 Desulfurobacterium sp. | reverse complement strand
GAAACAGGAAGAGGAGAAAAGGAAATATGAATCCTACTTGGGGAAAGAGATAAATTGGAACTTATCGTTTGAGTGGGTTAAAGAGTCTGATAGATAAATGATAAAGTGAAAATGGGAAGTACAACATAAGGAGATTGAAGCTGTTAGATTATTTGAAGTAGATAGGATACGGTATGAGTGTTGTAATAACAACCCATAAAAATATGGATTTGGACTCTCTCGGGGCGATAGTTGCGGCGAGGAAGTTGTTTCCGGAAGCCACTGTGGTCTTGCCGGATTCAAAGGGTAGTGATGTTACAAAGCTCCTCTCTGAAAACCCAGACGTTTTAGACTTTGTCGGTGAGAGCTCCTTTTCCGGAAAACCTGAGAAATTAATAGTTGTTGATACGGATTCCCTTGAGAGGATTCCGGACAAAATCCGCAAGAACCTTACAGAAGGGACGGAGGTTATAGTTTACGACCACCACTCTCCCGTTTTTTCCCACTTAAAGGAAGCCGAAGTCCACTACAAGCATACCGGTTCAGTTACCTCTTTAATGGTTCTTCTCCTAAAGGGAAAAGGTATAGTCCCATCTCCTTTAGAAGCCTCTGTTATGCTAACGGGAATCTACGCCGATACGGGAAGCTTTAGGTTCCCAACCACCTCTCCCCTTGACTTTATAGCTGCGGCCTATCTCCTTTCGGTTGGAGCTCGCCTTGAATTTGTGAAGAAGTACCTTCCCCTTGAAATGTCGGATAAGGAAATTGACCTCCTGAAAGTTCTAAAGGACAACCTCGTTGTCAGTGAGGTTCACGGCAACCGCGTAGGTATTACCTACGGTCGTTTTGACTCTTACGTAGGTGAGGTTGCTCACCTTGTCAGTAAACTCCTTGAAATAACGGGGCTTCCTGCACTCCTTGCTGTTGTAGAGATGCAGAACTCCACCTTCCTCATTGGCAGGTCGCAAACTCAAAAGGTTAATGTGGCGAAAGTGGTAGCGCGCTTTGGAGGGGGAGGTCATCCGGAGGCTGCCTCTGCCACCATAAAGAAAAGGACGGCCTTTGAAGTCCTTGAAGAGCTCCGCAAGGTCTTACAGGAAGAGGTAGAACCTTTAAAGAGGGCTTCCGACATTATGACCTCTCCTCCCATAGTTGTGGAGGAGGACGTTTCTGTAAAGGAGGCGAGGGCCCTCTTAATGAAGAACAGTATAAACGCTGCCCCTGTAGTTAACAGAGGAGGGAAAATAGTCGGCGTTGTTAATAGAGCTCTCCTTGACAAAGCGGTTTACATGGGACTTGAGGAGGAGAGGGTTTCTGACGTTATGGAGAGGGATTTTTTTGCCGTCTCTCCAGAGACTTCCCTTGACGCAGTTGAGGAGATTATCGTTGAAAAGCACCAAACCTTTGTACCGGTAGTAAAGGGAGGCTACCCGATAGGTGTCATAACGAGGACGGACATCCTTATGAACCTTTACAGGGATGAGCTAACGGACATTTCTCGCTTTTACGAAAAGCGGGCTTCCCTTGCTCCCCGTTTTAGGAACGTCTCTGTAAAGCTAAAGGAGGCTCTTCCCGAGAACCTTTTTAACCTTATCAGAGATATAGGAAAATTTGCCGACGAAAAGGGGGTAAACGCCTACATAATCGGTGGTTTTGTGAGAGACCTCATCATCGGCAGGAAGAACTTTGACGTTGACGTGGTTATAGAAGGGGATGCAACCCATTTCGCAAAGGAGCTTGCGAAGCGTTTCGGAGCAAAAGTTCACATCTATGAAAGGTTTAAGACGGCGACGGCCATTTTTAAGGGAGGGGAGAGGATAGACTTTGCCTCTGCAAGGACGGAGGTTTACAGAGCTCCGGGAGCTCTCCCAGAAGTTGACATGGCTCCTTTAAAGAAGGACTTAATGAGGAGGGACTTTACGATAAACACTTTGGCTATAAAGATAAACGAAAAGGAGTTCGGGAAGCTCATAGACTTCTTCGGCGGACTTAAAGACATAAAGGACAGGAAGATAAGGGTTCTCCACTCCCTCTCCTTTGTAGAAGACCCGACGAGGATTTTAAGGGCCCTTCGCTTTGCCACAAGGTACCGCTTTGAACTGGGAAAGCATACAGAGAGGCTCCTAAAGATTGCGGTTCGGAGGAAGCTCTTTAAGACGGTAGAGGGACAGAGGATATACCACGAGCTTAAGCAGATATTTTTAGAAGATAACCCTTTAAGGGTGATGAACAGGCTGGAAAAGTACGGGATAATCTCTTCCCTATTCCCCTCAATTTCTTGGGATAGGTTTAAGAAAGACCTTTTTGAGAGGATAAGGAAAGTAGTCATCTGGCACAAGCTTAACTTTCCGCAAAAGGAAAGCGACTACTACCTCCTCTACTTTGGGGCTCTCTTCTTGAAAGAGCCTACAGACCGCGTTAAGGAGTACCTGAAAGAGCTTGCCGTTCCCCAGAAAGAGGTGGAGTTCTTGCTCCAAATACATAAAAGTTCCCTCTCCCTCATCAAAAAGGTCAGGCTTGCAGGTAAGAACAGTGAAGTTTGCGAGCTACTTAAGAACCTTCCTGAGGAGTTTTTACTCTTCTTGGCGGCCTTACCTCAGGATGAGGAGACGAGGGACAGGGTTCTCAGCTACCTTAAAAAGTGGCGCTTCGTTAAACTCCTTGTGAACGGTGAGGATTTAAAGGCTATGGGGCTTAAGCCGGGTCCCGCATTTAGAGAGATACTGAGTAAGCTAAAATATGAAGTCATAGACGGGGAATTGCCAGATGACAGGGAAGAACAACTTGCAAGGGCTAAGGAGCTTGTAAATGCACAAAACGGCTGATCTACTCGTGACTTTTTGTGTCCTCTTCTTCTCCTACGCTTTAGCTCAACTTGCCTCTACCGTGGCTATTTTTGGCCTAAAGCCCTGCTACAGAGTAAACTTTTCTGAAGTTTCTCTTCCCTTGGAGAAAGAGAGGGTTTTAAGTGTAGATTTAGAGAAGGTCGGTTTCTTCTACTCTGGAAGGAAAACGGCAAAGGAGGAGAAGACCGAAGTTCAGTCGGAGGAAGTTTATACCTTTGACAGCTACGTCCTTAAAGGGACTATTGTCTGTAGCCGGTGCGAGCACAGCATAGCTATCCTTGGCGATAAAAAGAGCGGAAAAAGTTTAACTATAACCGTCGGACAGGAAGTAAAGGGGTTTAAAGTAGTTGCCATCTACCCCGAAAGGGTTGTCCTTAAGGGTAACGGGAAGACTTTGACCTTAAAGCTTTTTGAGAAGAGGTCAAAAGCCTCTGACCTTTTGAGTTCGGCGGATAGGAAACTTTTCAAAGTGGAGAGGAAGCAGGTAATAGAGGAGATATCTTCCGGGAATTTCCTTAAGTACATAAGCATCGTCCCTTCAGATAACCCCAAGGGGTTAAAAGTTACTTACGTAAACCGCAGGAGTT
>QNYI01000072.1 GCA_003978805.1 Desulfurobacterium sp. | reverse complement strand
GTCCTTAAAGAAGAAGGTTTTGAGCTTGAGGAGTTCTTGGAGCTCTTAAAGAAGCTCAAGATAAAAGGAGACTACCGGATGACCTACGTAAAAGTAAGAAACCTTAAAAGAATAGGCAGTTACCTCTTTCTCTACCTTCCAAAGGGAAGCTACGCAACTATGTTCCTAAAGCATCTCCAAAAAGTTTAATATATTTAGGTAACCCTCATTTTACGGAGAAGGAGACTTGAACCTCTACATTGCAACAAAGAGGGAAGTTGAGCTTTACGAGAAGGTCATTTACGTAGCTCAGGACAGGATATTAAACGCTCTGGGAAGAGCCTTTGAGAATGCTTTTTACCTAACGGGAGGAACAGCCCTTTCAAGGTTTTACTTCCACCACAGGCTATCAGAAGACCTTGACCTATTTACGGCGACAGAAAACATAAAGACAGCCGTCCCAAGGATAGTTAAAATTATAGAGGACTTGGGATACAGCGTTTCTGTAAAATCAACCTCAGTTACTTTTGGCAGGATCTTTGTCTCTTTAGAAGGTAAAGAAAAACTAAAAATAGACCTTGTAGCAGATTATCCCCTTGAAAAGCCAAAAGCCGTAAAGGACTTCTTCATTGACACCATTAAAAATATAGCGGTCAACAAAATCGTAGCCTTTGAGGATAGAGCAGAGCTTAAAGACTTGGTTGACCTTTTCTACATAGTGAAGGAGGGAAAAATTGACTTAAATGAAATCCTTGAACTTGCAGACAGGAAGAGAGTCCCTGTTCCATATGAGGAGCTCCTTACCATAAACACCCTCGGACTGACAGGAAGCGTCTTCCTTCTAAAAGAGGTAAACATCAAGGAGCTTGAAGACTTCTTGTTAGAGCTTAAGGAAATCCTTGAAGAAAACGTTAAAAAAAAAGTCAAAGAGGCTAAAGAACGAGTAGAGGAGATAGTATACGCCCTTTTATGGGACTACCCTTTCCAGGAGAGGAAGTTAAACGAGAACACCCTCGCCGTCCTTAAAAGGAGAATTAAAGAGCTTCCTTACCCCGAAAGATTAGCACTAAAGGAAATTGGAGTTTGGTAGATGGAGAAGTTAAAAAGCTTCCTCTCACCCTGTAAACTCTGCCCGCGAAACTGTAAGGTCTTAAGAGACAGGGGAGAAACGGGTTTCTGCGGGGTTACGGACAAGCCGATGGTTTCCTCCTTTGGCCCTCACTTTGGAGAAGAGCCTGTCCTTGTAGGTTACGGAGGAAGTGGAACGATATTCTTTACAGGGTGTAACTTGGGGTGCGTCTTCTGCCAGAACTACGACATTTCCCACGAGCTTAAAGGAGAGTACATTACCGTCTCCCAGCTCGCCGAAATAATGCTCTACCTTCAGGAAATAGGTTGTCACAACATTAACCTCGTCACTCCTACCCATCAAGTCCCCCAGATTTTTGAGGCCGTAGAAAAGGCCAAGGGAAAAGGGCTGAAACTTCCGATTGTTTACAACTGCGGAGGTTACGAGAGCTTAGAGGTCTTAAAGGAGCTTGAAGGTCTCGTTGATATCTACATGCCGGATATAAAAACCTTTAGCAGAGAGTTTGCCACCAAATACTTAGGAGCTCCCGATTACCCAGAAGTCGTAAAAGAGGCTGTAACCGAAATGTACAGACAGGTCGGCCACCTTAAAACTAACGAGTTCGGAATAGCCGTTAAAGGTTTGATGGTTCGCCACCTCGTTATGCCCGGCTGGACGGAAGACAGTAAGAGAATTTTAAGCTGGATAGCAGAAAACCTTGGAAGGGAGACCTACGTAAACGTGATGGATCAGTATTTCCCCTACTACAAGGCCTGTGATTATGAAGAGCTCTGCCGTAGAGTAACCAAAGAGGAGTTTGAAGAGGTTTATAACTTCGCCAAAAACTTAGGTCTCAGGCTTGCCGTCTGAACCGTTTCTTCTACCACAACAAAATCCTTTGACGAATTTCTCTGCGTCTTCCTTGGTTCTTATTATACCTACGGCTTGGAGCTCCAGCATTTTTTCTTTTATCCTGCCAACACACTCGTTCGGCCTGTCAAACCCTTTTATATCCATTATCTCTTTACCGGAGAGTAAAGGTCTTAAGCTCTCCATTCTCTCTTCATAGAAAGAGAGAAGCTTGTGAATAAACGAAATAAACTCCTCCACTTTTTCAGACATCTCGTAAGAAGTAGCCATCCAGTCGGCAACGGAGTGAAGGAGGGTGTGAAATGCGTACTCCCCACTATCCCTGAAGAACCTGTAGATAGCTCTCTCGGTTAGACTGTTTTCCCTGTAAAGCTCGTAAAGGAAGAAGGGACGGAGGTGGTTGCGAACGATGAGAGCTCCCATACGGGAAGCCTTCTTCCCGAGTCCAAGCCTTAGAAAGGCCTTTGCCGTTATTTCTGCTCCGAGCTTATCGTGACCGTAAAAGGTAAGTTTTCCTTCCCTCTCCTCCATAGTCAGAGGTTTCGCAACGTCGTGGTAGAGGGCAACAAGTTTTAAACACTCGCCATCTGTAAAACGGGGGAAGAACTCTTCAGAACCTACTTTCTCGGCATACTTCACGAGTATCTTTTCCTTCCTCGGCAGGCAGTAGGTTTCAAGGAACTTGACGGTTAAAAAGGTGTGCTCTTTCAGGTTATACCGGTGAAGGCCTGAGGGAGGAACGGCTCCTATCTCCTCAAGCTCTCGGAAAATCGGCGTAAGAGCTCCCAAAGAGTCAAGGTCACTTAGGGCTTCGTAAAACTTGTCAGTCCTAAGTAATTTTAAGAGCTCCTCCTTTACCCTTGGAGTAGGTACTTGGGAAAGCTTCTTAGCTACTTCCTCAGCACAGCTTACAAAAGAAGGGTGGTATGAAAATCCAAGTTGAAGCTTTAACCTAACGCCCCTTACTACCCTTACAGCGTCTTCACTGAGAGCTTTTTCTGTAACCGGCCTGATGATTCCTCTTTGAAGGTCTTCAAGTCCGTTAAAAGGGTCTATGAGGAGGGCGTCGTCGTTAAACGGCAAAAAGAGTTCAGAAATATCAACGGCAATGGCATTTACCGTAAAGTCCCTCCTCTGTAAGTCTTCTTCAATGGTCTTGCCTTCGGCACTCGTTACATCAAGGCGGTAGTCCTCCCCGACGTAGCAGATAACCCTCTTTCCCTTCTCAAAGGAAAAGGGCTTCTTGCCGAGAGTTTCGGTAATGCACCTTTCAACCTTCTCCAAAGGGTCAAAGGTGACAAGGTCTATATCTGTAAAGTCCTTTCTAACACCGAGAATTCTGTCCCTTACAAACCCTCCCACTAAGTAAGCCTTTTTAAAACAGCCTCCCACTTTCTCCAGCTTGGGATGATAAAAGGTCAACTTGTGGATTCTCTTTTCCATGGCTACTCCTTAAATTCTCCTTTTTAAGGAGGTCAAAATGTCAGAAATCGTACTTAGAGCCGTCAACCTCAGGAAAGTATACGAAACGGAAAACGACAGAGTAGAAGCCCTTAAGGGAATTAA
>QNYI01000102.1 GCA_003978805.1 Desulfurobacterium sp. | reverse complement strand
CCTTGAAAAGAGGGGAGTATTCGTAACGCTTAAAAAGTTCCCTTCCCACGAGCTCCGGGGCTGTATAGGTTATCCCGAACCCATCCTCCCCTTAGCCGTAGCAACCATTTACGCCGGAATCTCTGCTGCTGTGAACGACCCAAGGTTTCTTCCGGTAAGACCCGAAGAGATGAAAGACCTTACAGTGGAAGTCACTGTCCTAACACCTCCACAAAAGCTTAACGTCTCCCCTCAGGAACGTCCCAAGGCCATAGAGGTAGGAAGAGACGGCCTCATAGTTCGCTGTGGAGGAGCAAGCGGTCTACTGCTCCCCCAAGTTCCGGTAGAGTGGGGATGGAACGAGGAAGAGTTCCTATCCCAAACCTGCTTAAAGGCGGGACTGCCACCTAACTGCTGGCTCAGCCCTTTCTGCGAGATTTACACCTTTCAGGGACAGGTTTTCACAGAAGTAAAACCTTACGGAGAAGTTATAGAAGAAGACCTAACACCTTAAGGAGGAGATGTTGCAAGAGTGGCTCCTTGAGTTCTTAGTTATGCTTCCTGCCGTTCTGTGGGCAATAACAATTCACGAGTTTGCCCACGGAATAGTCGCGTATAAACTCGGCGACCCGACACCGAGAATAACAGGAAGGCTCACGTTAAACCCTTTAGCCCACCTTGACCTTATAGGCTTTTTAGCCCTCCTCCTCGTTCACTTTGGCTGGGCAAAGCCGGTACTGGTCAACCCTCAGAACTTCAGGAAGCTCAGCCGGAAAACCGCTGAAGTCCTCGTAGCCTTTGCGGGGCCCCTTGCCAACTTCTTGAGTGCCTTTGTCAGTCTCCTTCTTTTAAAGTACCTCCCCTTTGCCTCCCTCCCTCTCAACATTTCAGAACCCCTATACTACATGGTTAAATACAGCGTTCTGATTAACGTCGCCTTCGGAGTCTTTAACCTTTTACCCATACCTCCCCTTGACGGCTCTAAAATCCTTGAGGCTTTTCTACCTCCTAAGCTCTACTACTCCTACAAGAAAATAGAACCGTACGGATTTCTCATACTGCTAATCCTCATCGTAAGTCCCGTCCTTAAATGGATACTCCTTCCCCTCGTTAACACTATAATAAGTGTTATGTGGGCTGTAACGTAAATAGAGGTTATTCTAAAATGCTTTTTAAGGAGCTGATAAGAAAAAAGCGGGACGGTGGAGAGCTCTCCAAAGAGGAGATTGAGTTCATAGTGAGCTCCTACACAAAAGGGGAAGTTCCCGACTACCAGATGGGAGCTCTCCTCATGGCCATCTACTTTCAGGGACTCAGCTACGAGGAGATGCTCCACCTGACAGATTCAATGCTAAAAAGCGGAAAGACCGTAACCGTTAGAACAAACGGTATCCTCGTAGATAAGCACAGCACCGGAGGGATAGGGGATAAAGTTTCCTTCATCATATCCCCCACGTTGGCAGAGCTCGGCTTTAAAGTGCCGATGCTTTCGGGGAGAGCTCTCGGTTTTACCGGCGGAACGGTTGACAAGCTTGAAAGCACAGGAGCAAGGAGTGAGCTCTCAGAAGAGGAAATATCCGAAATTACCGAGAAGTTCGGCTTTTCAATCTCCGCCCAGACAAAGGAGATAGCCCCGGCAGACAGGAAAATCTACGCCTTAAGGGATGCAACTGAAACGGTAGAGAGTATCCCCCTCATAGTTTCAAGTATCCTAAGCAAAAAGCTGGCCGTAAATACAGAGGCCATAGTCTTTGACGTGAAAGTGGGAAGCGGTGCTTTTATGAAAACAGAAGAAAAGGCCGAAGAGCTTGCAAAGGGACTTGTAGAGGTAGCAAAGCTCTACGGGAAAAAAGCGGGAGCTCTCATAACGGAGATGAGTCAACCCCTCGGAAGGTACGCGGGAAACGCCCTTGAGATTAAAGAGTCCATAGACGCCCTCTCGGGAGAAATAGAAAAAGACCTCCTTGAAGTTACCGCCTCTTTAGTCGGTCTACTCTTTGAACTTACAAAAAAGGGAAGCTTTAAAGAAGGAAAGAAGAAAGCAGAAGAGGTCATTCTCTCTGGGAAAGCCCTTGACAGGTTCCTCAGTTGGCTTGAGTACCTCGGAGGAAACCCGGAGGTAAAAGTAGCCGAGAAAAAAATACTCGTAAAAGCCCCCACCTCCGGCTACATAAGCAACATAAACGGAGAAGCCTTAGGTTACTTAATTGTTGAGCTCGGAGGGGGAAGGAAGAGAGCCGGGGAGAGAATTGACCACTCGGTAGGTCTTGGCTTTTTAAAGAAGATAGGCGACTACGTTGAGAGGGGAGAACCGTTAGGGGAAATCTACTACACCTTCGGAGACCCCGAGGAGCTTACCGGAAAGTTCCTATCTGCCTACAGCTTCTCAGAAGTTCCCTGTCCAAAGCCGACACTCGTTAAAAAGGTCTTGGTTTAATAGTCGGGAAAGAGAGGTTTAAATTCAAGTTACCGACAACCTCTTAAGAGGTGAAAGATGAAAAAGGTTTTAAGTTTTTTAACTCTCTCTCTTTTCCTCGTCTCCGGATGCGCAACAACCCAAGAGGGACAGACCAACAAGACAGCTGCCGGAGCTGCAATAGGTGCTGTAGTCGGCGGAGCTCTCGGCGCAGCCACAGGGCCTAAAGGAGCTAACAAAGGAAAGAGAGTTCTAATTGGAGCAGCAATAGGTGCTTTAGTTGGCGGTGCTATAGGTTATGCCCTCCAGCAACAGGCAGAGGAGCTCGGCAAGGACTTAGGAGTAGAGCCTATAGACAACACCAACCCGGAAGTAAAGCCGAAAGAGCCTCCCATTTCAGAAAGCAAGCCCGTTGCAGTAGTTAAGGAGCCGGAAAAGGTAAGGGTAGTCCTCAAAGATTCCGTCCTCTTTGACTTTAACAGCTACCAGCTTAAACCTCCTGCAAGGGAGACTTTAAGGAGAATAGCTTCTACGCTGGTAGCCTACCCGGATAACGTAATCGTTGTAGTCGGCTTTACAGACAGTACGGGCTCTTTCAGCTACAACGTGGAACTCTCTGAAAAGAGAGCAGAGGCGGTTAAAAACGAGCTGGTCTTAAACGGCGTTGACCCTACAAGGATACTCGTCTTTGGCTGTGGACCAAAAAAGCCGATAGCACCGAACAACACAGAAGAGGGAAGAGCTCTAAACAGGAGAGTTGAAATCCTCGTCTATCCTAAGGGAGTTACAATACCACACCCCTGCGAATAACCTATATTTAATCACCTGATAACATTTATGAACGGAGTCAAATGAAGAGGTTCTACATAAAAACTTTTGGCTGTCAGATGAACGTAAACGACTCAGAAAAAATGGCCGGCATCCTCCGGGATATGGGGTATGAAAAGGCCGAAAGCCCGGAGGAAGCCGACGTCATCATAGTTAACACCTGCTCGGTAAGGGCAAAGCCCGACAACAAGGCATTTAGCTTTATCGGAAGCCTCAAGAAGATTAAAAAGAGAAAACCCGAAACGGTCATCGCCGTTGCAGGTTG